>NZ_JBKHHI010000030.1:0-27160 GCF_046539235.1 Coleofasciculus sp. | reverse complement strand
CCTTGTCCCCAAGTCTAGTCTCCACCCTAAAATAAAAAACCTACACCTGTCAGCTTCCCCCGCCCCCCTCACAAGGGTAGGTTTTTTAAGATTGGGGTTGAGGTAAGACAAGGTAGACAGGTAGACCAGTAGACAAGGAAGAGTGAGAACGAAAAATAGGGCGTTTCGGCTTTTAGAAGTTAGTTTGACCGAACAAAATGCTGTACGGTTTTCCCCCCTTGTCTTCTTTCCATCCTTGTCCTCCTTGTCTTGTCCCCACCCTCAAGTAAAAAACCTACACCTGTCAGCCCCCGCCCCCCTGCACCTCCACACCTGGAACTCCCCGAAAAAAAATTTTGTCCAGTCTGTTGACAAGTATGTAGTATGCATGTAGTATAAAAAACATGACAGAGAGGAGAGGCAAAACCCTCTATCTCAAAAACCCAGTCTGAACCTGGAAAATTGAATAAAACGTCGGAAATCTTCACGAACGTCAATCAGGATGTTTTGAAATCGAAATCGGTTCATTATGTTACTCCTGTATACCCCGCTGGTTCGTCAGGTTCTCACTCCTTTAGAGTGGGATACTAAACCCAATCAGCGTAATTTAGACCCATCTATGACGGAAAAAGAGCGTTTAGCCTCCAATTATATCAGTCAAAATCAAATGACTGATCAAATCCGTCACAGCCAAACGGTCTATTCTTTAGAGCGGCGTTTCTTAATCTAAAAAATATCAGTGTTTGTGAATGAAAATCAATGCTGGTAGTTTGAGGAAAATGAGTGCGTTTGCTCCAGAGATAGATTGATAAACACCAATCGAATCAATTTTTAGGAGGTGCCAGCATGGTTCACATTCGCTTTGAAGGTCGTTCCTATGATATTCCAGAAAATCAGCTTGGTGTCGAAGCTGGGATGAAGGATACTGTTGTCAAAGAATGCATTGCCCAGTATTTTGATGTCGGACGCGATCGCTTAACGGCTTATGTTGTCGATCGGCGTCCCAGCGGCGACCTAATTATCCGTCCAGAAGCCGTTTACGGTTAAAGCATTTACACCCGAACAATACATAGCGAAATTTACGGGTGCGATCGCGCCCCAACTGAAGAAGCTTACAAACTGGTAACATCTGACTTCAACTCAGATTGTAGGTTCGATTCCTGCCCTCTCCGCCTCTGGGAGAGGTGTAAAAAAAAGCTTCTTTGACTTGCGCGATCGCACCAATCCACTCATATTTTGGATAAGTAAAGATAACGGTAAGTTTACCGAATTCCCTTCAACCCAAAATCTAAAATTCAGAATTCAATATCCCGCGCCCTTACTTGTGAAGCTTACATACTGTTCCGCCTACTAAGCGGGAGGTTGTAGGTACCCTTCGGGAACGCCTAAGGCGAACGAGTCCTACTAGCTGCACTCAATGCAGCTATAGCTCAAATGGATAGAGCGCCAAGTAATACGGCTTTGCTAACTTGCGCGGGATACCTCTTATTTGCAATGGTTGAAATTCACTTCGCGCCCCAACCGAAAAAGCTTACATACTAGCCATAGGAAAAGGCGCTTGATTTAGGCTCAAGATTATGCAGGTTCAAATCCTGCGTATGAATAACGGCTTTTTTAACTTGCGCGAAGTGATTCATCCATTCAATTTTGCCCGAAGAAATAAAGAGCGCTAACGCGCCCAAACTGAAAAAGCTTACATACTAGCTCACTGGTAGAGCAATCGACTTGAAATCGATGTGTCGCGGGTTCGATTCCCCTGTATGAACCAACGGCTTTTTTGACTTGCGCGTTAGCTTGAACATCACGGAGGAAACGTCGATGTCAGTTAAAACCTTTGAAATTTTGGCACAGGTTAAATCGTTAACCCTCATTTGAGGATATCACCTTTGGTTCGGATGTAGGGGCGACCCGCTTGCACTCACTATAAACTCCAGAAACAGGGCGGGTTTACAAAAGTTACCAGTTTTGGCTTACATGTTATCGGTAAAACCCGCCCCTACAGATGATCGGGTCGCCCTTTACTCAACCCCATCTTTACAAAAATAAATGGCAGTTGTCGCCGCGCCCTAACCGGGAAAGTAGGGGCTTGGTTACCAAGCCCCTACTGACATCCTTACCCTGTCACGGTAAACCTAACCGCTTTCTGAACTTGTGCGGCACTATTTTTAGTCAAAGCGTGCGACATTTGCCTCCATTCTTTTCATTAAAGGAGGTTGTCATGAATACCGCAGAACGCGACTTGCGTTTGGAAATGCTCAACAGTCTGTTAACCACCCCTCACCGAGAATTAAATAAGGTTGCAGACTTACACAAAATGATGGTGGAACTTGACCCCATCTTCTACGGACATCTTGGTGTATGGTATCAGAAAGAAGGGGATGTTCGTGACCACAAAGAAGTGTTTGTCGGGAATCTGTTGACCAGTCAGTTAACGGAACACCGAGACGCCGGATTCATGTTGCTGCAAACGTTTCCACCTTACCAAGTGGCGCGAATTGTGGACTTCATGAAGCAGCACCAGCAGAAGGTTCCCCGTTCCGCCCGAACCGCAGTACGGCGTTATTTGCAAACACGGGAAAAACAGCCCCAATTCTTTGACCGTGCGGCGTTGCGGGGACGCAAGTCAATGAAGCACCTCTACGCCAGCTTGCACATTAAGCCGAGTGAGCGTGCTAATGCCATCCTGTTTAAGGATGCGCCTCCTGAGGATAGCCTAGCTTTTACGCTCAAGCAATTGGCAAAAGCAGCGACTCCTACCGAACAAGCACGGCAAATTGTGGCGCATAAGATTCCTTACACGATTGCCATTGGTGCGGTTAAGCAAATCACGCCCACTGTATTAGTCGCCCTGATTAATTCCATGACACCCCAAGAGGTAATTAATAACCTCAAGTCTCTCAAAGCGCGGGGAGCCATGGAACACCCCCAGGTGAAGGCGTTGATTGATGAAAAGCTGATTGCGGCTCAATCTGATAGCCGTGTATCCGCCCTCAAGGGACGAGTTGCAGCTGAGGCGGCGGGATTAGATCTCGCCACTACCGCTCAGTTAGAGCGCGTCATGGATGAGCAGGTGAAAAAGCGCGGCAAAATCGCCAAACCCACGGCGCTGTTGGTGGATAAGTCTGGCTCCATGCATCAAGCCTTGGAGGTGGGTAAGCACCTAGCTGCGTTGATTTCCGGGATTACGGAAGCGGAGTTGTTTGTCTATGCGTTTGACACAATGCCCTACCCGGTTAAGGCAACCTTGAGTCGCGATACCCGATTGGGGGATATCTTGGCGAATAATCTGCCCCAAGAGCATCTCTACAGCCACTGGGAGCGTGCGTTTCAGCACATCCGGGCTGGGGGTGGTACTAGCATCGGCTGTAGCGTTGAGGCGATGCGTCGGCGTAAGCAGTTGGTGGAGCAGTTTATCTTGGTGACAGATCAAGGGGAAAACACGGCGCCCTATTTTGGTAATGCTTTTGATGCCTATTGTCAAGAGTTGAATGTGCTGCCAAATGTGATCATCGTCAAGGTAGGGAGTTCCTATGACTGGATTGAACAAAAGTTGCGGGAACGGCAAGTGCAGGTGGATACGTTTACCTTTGCGGGTGACTACTACTCACTGCCAAACCTGATTCCACTTTTGTCTCGCCCTTCTCGGCTGGAGTTGTTGATGGAAATTCTGGAGACTCCATTGCCTGTAAGGGATGATTAATAGTAGGGTGGGCATTGCCCACCTTACTGGCGTGGCACAGCTACAATGGGGCGGTATATTTTAGGGGGTTTCTGGGCGCAAGCCTTGCGCCCCTACAGGGAATCATATCAAATAGGAAAGGGTTGTGAAGCCGGAATTAACAATCGATATCCTTCTAGATGAAGCAGCAAAATTCTCGGAGATTGAAAGTATCTACGATGAACCATTGCTGTATGGCGTTACAGACGGAAAAGCAGTTGGCACTTACCTTGAACACAAATTTAGGACTTATTTAAGCCACACCTACAACTATGAATTAGGGAGTTCAGCTTCTGGTATTGACTTTCCAGGGTTACAGGTGGATATGAAAGTAACGAGTATCCGCCAACCTCAGTCATCCTGCTCATTTAAATCTGCCCGCCAGAAAATTTTTGGTCTCGGATATAGCTTATTGATATTTGTCTATGAAAAATCAGATGATAGCCAGAGCCGTACAGCTAGGCTAACTATGCAACATACGATTTTTGTTGATAAAACTCGCACAGCAGATTATCAAATGACGCGGGGAATTCTTGACATTCTCAATAATGATGGTAATACAGATGACTTAATTGCTTTTATGCAAGACAAAAATCTACCTGTTGATGATATTGAAGCTTTAAACATTGCGGAGGCTATTTTGAGTAATCCACCCGATCAGGGTTATCTCACTATATCCAATGCTTTACAGTGGAGGCTTCAATACCGCCGCGTTATTCAACAAGCTGGAGATGTTGCAGGAATTTCCCGCGTGCGGTAATCGGTATGGTAATGAAAAAAACGAAATACAAGGTAGAATTTGGCGATTTTCAGACTCCCGATGAATTGGCTTACCAAATCGTCCAAATCTTGACAACTTTTAATATAAATCCCCAATCCGTCATTGAACCAACTTGTGGTCAAGGCGCATTTCTCTTGGCAGCGGCTGCTTTGTTTCCTAAAAGTCGTCAGTTTATCGGTGTTGATATTAATGAATTGTATTTAGAGATCCTGCAAAAAAGAATTATTATCCAAGCTATCACATCTCCCATTAAAACAATTTGTGCCAGTTTTTTTGAAATCGATTGGTCAAAACTATTGGCTAATTTACCTGAACCCATTTTGATCATAGGCAATCCCCCTTGGGTAACGAGTGCCGAGTTGGGTAAACAACAAGGAGCAAATCTGCCTATGAAGTCAAATTTCCAAAAACGAAAAGGGTTAGATGCTCTCACGGGTAAAAGTAACTTCGATATTTCAGAGTGGATGCTTATCCAGCATCTTGAATGGTTGAAAAGACGCACTGGCATCATTGCCATGTTATGTAAAACCGCTGTAGCTCGAAAAGTCTTAGTTTATGCATGGAAACACGACCTTCCTATTCAAGAATCCCGATTTTATAAAATTGATAGTTTAAAATATTTTAATGCCGCTGTAGATGCTTGCTTATTTGTACTGGAAATTGGAGACGCAATACCATCCGAAAAAGTGCAGATCAGGTGTGTCGGTAATTCTCACCCTAAGGATGAGGTTGGGTTTCGTTCCTCAACCCAACCTACAAACTTGACATACTCCCCCTCCAAAACCTGCCACTGTTTTGAACATTTGTCTGACCAAAAGCCGCTCAACACTATTGCTTACTATGATGGCAGGGTTATTGCTGACGTGGAAACTTACCAGCAGTTGCAGCATTTATCCGGTATCGATAAAAACTATATCTGGCGATCTGGTCTAAAACATGACTGTGCTAAAATTATGGAATTAGTGAAAAATGGTCAGGAATATCAAAATGGATATGGTGTAACTGTTTCGTTGGAAGATACTTATGTTTATCCTCTTCTCAAAAGTTCCGATATCGGCAACGGTCATGTAGTAAATTGTCGTAAATATCTGCTCGTAACCCAGCGCTATATCGGTGAAGAGACAAGCTATATTCAGAACAATGCTCCAAAAACATGGGACTACTTACAAAATAATGCTGAGGCATTGTTTAACCGCAAGAGTTCAGTTTATAAAAAACGTCCACCGTTTTCGATTTTTGGGGTAGGCTCTTATACATTCTATCCGTGGAAGGTAGCTATATCTGGTTTTTACAAAAAACTCGATTTTAAATTAGTTAGACCTATTGGTGGTAAGCCAGTTGTCTTTGATGATACCGTTTACTTTTTGCCCTGTTGGTTTGAGCAAGAAGCACAGTTTATTACTGAACTACTTAACTCAAAGGTCGCCAATCTGTTTCTTGAGTCCATGATTTTCTGGAGCGACAAGCGACCGATCACGATTGATGTACTTAAACGTCTTAATATTCAGGCGCTTGCTCGTGAGCTGAATCGAGAGGATGAGTATATTTTCTATGTTAAACAAAGAATGAATAAAGGTGGTAACGGATTAGATAATGGATGACAAATGACAAATAACCTGATTGGGTGAGGTGAAGTCTTCACCGCCTGTGATAACTTAACTTAAATATGTATTACAATATAATACAATATCCGAAGCTTACCCTGGGACTGTTCAACCTGACTCTATTCTCTTGACAATAAAGCAAACAATCGGCGGTGTAATCATCATTACCTATGACTCTGACAACGGCTCAACCTCAAACCCAGTCCGTGGTACTCACAGCTTATGACTTGTGGAAATCTTACGGTTCAAACCCTGTTGTTCAAGGTGTTAATTTTACCCTGAATTCTGGAGAAATTTTGGGTCTGCTTGGTCCCAATGGAGCAGGGAAAACCACGACAGTAGGAATGCTCTATGGTTCAGTAATTCCCAGTCGGGGTTTTGTGCAACTCGGACAGTATCAAATCCAATCTCAAGGGCGTTTGGCGCGTTCCTCGATGGGAATTGTTACTCAAGACGATAACCTTGACCCCGATTTTAGTGTCTTCGATAACTTGATTTTCTTTGCCCATCACTACCGGATTGTTGGCAAAGCGGCTCGGAAACGGGCAGGGGAATTACTGGCGCAAGTGGGATTGCAAGACTATGCTAAACATCGGGTGGATCAACTCTCTGGCGGGATGAAGCGGCGTCTGGTGTTAGCACGGGCGTTGATTAATCAGCCACAAGTGGTGTTTCTGGATGAACCGACAACTGGGCTTGACCCCCATGCGCGGCAAGATTTTTGGAAGTTAGTCAGTCAGCTAAAGCAAAAAGGCTGTGGGGTGCTATTGACAACCCACTATATGGATGAAGCCCAACGATTGTGCGATCGCCTTATTTTACTCCAACAGGGTAAAATGATTGACCAAGGTACTCCTGAGGAACTGATTGAGCGTACTGTTGGCACAGAGGTGGTAGAAATTGAGGGCATTTCAGCAGAAATCCTCCAACAACTCGCCCATCAGTATCAAACATGGTATCGCTCTTTTGGCAATGGTTACCTGATTGGTTTGCCATCAGATGATTCCCACCCTCTTTGGGATTATCTGAGTGATACGCATCCTTTTAGCTTAACCCGTCGCCATACCAATTTAGACGATGTATTTTTGCGCCTGACAGGTACGTCACTTGAATAATTTATCATGGGTCATTGGTCATTGGTCATTGGTCATTGGTCATTTATAAAAGAATTATCACATTGAGTCGGGGCGGGTTTATTAGCATCTGGGTGGCAACAAAGGGTTAGGGTCAAACCCGCCCCTACAGTTATCTGTTAGCTAATCTGCCGCCACAAGGGATTCAGGCAAAATACAATCTTTGAAATCGCAAATTAAAATGAAAGGCATTTCTGTTACCCCTTGGGGAGTCTACTCAGTCTGGCATCGTCATGCTAGGGTTTATCAGAAAACCTGGTTAGTAAATAGCTTACCTCCGCTTTCTGAACCGATCATTTATCTCGTCGCTTTTGGCTATGGGCTTAGTCCCTTAGTCGGCGATGTCACCTACCAGGGTGAAACGGTTCCCTACTTAAAATTTATTGCCCCCGGTATGATAGGAATTGGTGTGCTATTCCAATCTTTTTTTGAGGGCGCTTTTGGCAGTTTTATTCGCCTAAAATTCCAAAAAACATGGCAAGCTCTACTTACCGCGCCGTTAAGCTTCACCGAAGTGTTTTTGGGGGACTGGCTATGGGCAACAACCAAGGGAACCATTGCGGGTAGCTTGACGGGGTTAGTGGCGGTGGCGTGGGGACTCTACTCAGGCTGGCATTTACTGATATCATTGCCCCTAATTATTTTGGGCAGTATGCTATTTGGCGTTATGGGACTGTTTACAGCGGGAACCATGCGAACGATTGACCAAATTAATGTGCCACTTTTCTTATTCATCGTCCCCATGTTTACCTTCTGTGGGACGTACTTTCCCCGCGAAACGTTACCGCCTATATTGGGTAATATTGCCAATCTATTGCCCCTTGCTGCTCTGGTTGACCTATTGCGCTGGCCCCTCGGATTATCAAATTTCTGGTTTTTGCAGTTAATTGGGCTACTCTTGGGAATGGGTCTTTTTGCTGGATTGGCTTGGCGACAGATTTATCCCCAGTTGTTTCGTTGATTGAATCAGGCAAAGGGAGGAGAAGCCCACAGTCTAATCTTTGATTGACTGTAGAAGTACGTCACTAGATTGCCAACTTTGGTAGCCTGAAAAAATTTAACCGGAAAAATGTATCCCAGAATACGAAAAATCAGTTTAAATTTTTCCTTGCTCCTCTGCTTTCCAGTCCCTCTGCGCCCCTGGGATCTCAACTGAAAAGTTTGCGGTCTACATTTGTTTGGCGGCGGGAAGGGGATCGGCGACCGATGGAATGCCTGAAAACCCTGATAGATATACACTGTAGGGATTGGGTCAGGGCAAATACAGCCCCATTCCCATTCACCCGTCCCGATTTAAAACTCAACAACCATTACATCCGGACTGCAAGCAAGTTAGGATGGATAACAAAGATGTGCAACAGGAGCGTGCTGGCATAGCCTGTGTTAGAGTGAGCGTAATTCCTTTGCAGTCGTTTTCCTCCAGCTGGTGAAAGGATTATGGTAATTACAAAACGTAGCCTCGTGGTCGGGGCGACCGCAGTAGTCTTAACAACGGTTGCAGTTACAGGGGCTGGTCTGCATTTATCTCAAAGTCAGGCTTTCTTCCAGGAAAGCCCCAAAGAGCTAGTTGATGAAGTCTGGCAAATTATCGATCGCCAATATGTAGATGCTACCTTCAACCAGGTGGATTGGCGAACCATTCGCAATGAGTATTTAAATCGTGAGTATGCTGACAAGGAAGAAGCTTACGAAGCTATTCGGGAAATGCTCAAGGAGCTAGAAGATCCCTATACCCGATTCATGGACCCCGAAGAGTTCAAAAATATGCAAATTGATACCTCTGGGGAATTAACGGGTGTGGGAATTCAAATCGCCCAGGATGAGGACACGAAAAAGTTGGTGGTGATTTCGCCAATTGAGGATACACCAGCATTTAAAGCAGGTATTCTCGCCAAGGATCTAATCGTCAAGATTGACGGTCAGAGTACCGAAGGCATGGATGTTAATGATGCCGTGCAACTGATTCGCGGGAAACCGGGTACTGATGTGACCCTTACCATTCAACGTGACGAGGAGGAAATCGACTATACAATCACACGGGCGCGGATTGAAATTCATCCAGTACGCTCCAGTTATCGGAGTACACCCACGGGTGGGATTGGTTATATTCGCTTGAATCAGTTTAACGCGATCGCGGCACAGGAAATGCGAGAGGCGATTAAGGAGTTAGAGACGCAGGATGTTAATGGCTATATCTTAGATTTGCGATCTAATCCGGGCGGATTACTCTACTCTAGTATTGAGATTGCCCGTATGTGGCTCGATAAAGGCAAGATTGTGTCTACGGTGAATCGTCAGGGTAGCTCAAATGAAGAGGTCGCCAGGAATAGATCCTTGACAGATAAACCGTTAGTTGTCCTAATCGATGGCGGTTCAGCTAGTGCTAGTGAAATTCTGTCGGGTGCTTTGCAGGATAACGAACGAGCCACTTTAGTCGGAACTCAGACCTTTGGCAAAGGCTTGGTACAATCAGTACGCGGACTCGGAGATGGTTCGGGTTTGGCGGTAACTATTGCGAAGTATTTGACGCCCAGTGGTCGTGATATTAACAAGGAAGGGATTCCACCGGATATTGTCATAGAACTAACTGAGGAACAACGCAAGGAATTACAGAAGGATCGGACTAAAATTGGTACGCCAGACGATCCCCAATATGTAAAAGCCCTAGACGTTCTCAACCAGGTAATTGTCGAGCAACCCAATAATGGGGCATCGGTTCAGGCTCGATAGGTAGCAGGGGATGTAGACGATTCATGTTCCCGACTTGCCATAGCACATCTGGCGCACCATAACGTCATGTCAATCTGATCATCCTCTACCTATTGACGACTAACCTCTCAGTGTAATCAGTGCCATCAAAATCTCCACCCCCACCCCAATCTCTCTCTAATCGGTGAAATCAGTGTTTTAGGCAGGTTGGCATTTTCCTGCCCGAATCAGTCCAACTCGACGTGCGATCGCGTCTTGCTGAGATGAAAAAGGTCCCCAGCGTTCTGAGTTTTCCTCTGCTTGGAGTTGGGTACTCGGAACAATTTCGCATTGTCCGTTTTTTTGCTTGACAATATACCAGCTTTGTGTGTTAGTCATAGGGACTAAGAACAACAGAATGTGGAATAAAAAACCAATGACCAATGACTATCATGGACTTTGAGCCGAATCAAGCTGGAACATCACTGGCGCTCCCCCTGATCCACCACCCATAATCAAGACTTTAGCATTGTCGGAACCCGCCAGTTGTTCCATCGCTTCAATTTTTCGGAAGCCGATGTCTTATTTGACATCCTCCCCCGGCTGAAAGCGCGGGGGATTCCCTACCAGTCGAACAGTTTTAACTGTACGTACCTTTGACGGGGTCAGCGCGGAGCATGCTTATGGCGAAGACAGCGCAACTACAAACTTAGCTTCATTGTATTTCGTCTTTAACCTCAGCGTTTATCCGTTGCCATTCCCATTCCCGGTAGCCGCTAGTACATTATCAGCCAACTTACCCGGAACTTCCTGGAGATGGTCATACACCCAGTTAAAGAAGCCAATGCCTAATGTGAGCGATCGCAACTCTATGATAAAATCATGCATTTCGGACTGAGGCAAATACCCAGAAATCCGATCCCATCCGTTCCAACCCGAAACCGGTTCATAGTTGAGAATTTGTCCCCGACGCCCGGATATCAGTTGCAACACTTTCGAGGTAAACTCCGTTGGTGCAGACACCTGAATTGCCATAATCGGTTCCAACAGTACCGGATTACACTTGGGCATCCCTTCGGTCATTGCCACTCGTGCAGCTTGTTTAAACGCCTGTTCGGAACTATCGACGGAATGATAGGACCCATTAGTTAACGTAACCGCCACATCAACAACCGGGAATCCCAAAGGACCTTGAGACAAATACTCCCGCACCCCCGTCTCAACGCCCGGAATATACTGTTTCGGGACAACACCACCGACAATCGTTTCCGAGAAGCTAAAGCCTTCACCACGCTCCACGGGCTTAATATCTAGGTAAACATCCCCAAATTGCCCATGACCACCACTTTGGTGCTTATAGCGCCCGTGGGAGGATGTAGATTTACGAATCGTTTCTTTATAAGGAATCCGGGGAAGGTGAGTATTCATCGGCAAATTATATTTACGCCGCAATCGGTCTAACGCCACTTTTAGGTGTATTTCACCTTGTCCCCAGAGGATAATTTCATGGGTGTCCTCATGTTGCTCCCAAGCCAACGCCGGATCTTCTTCTAAAAGCTTGGTTAGCGCCCCACTGAGTTTAACTTCATCCTTGCGATTTTCGGCGATAATCGCTAAACCGTAGACCTGTTTCATGGCTGGGGCTTTGGGTAATTCTTTTGCTCCCTTCTCCTCTGTACTCAGGGTGTCACCGGTTTGAATCCCCTCTAATCGTCCGATCGCGACAATATCACCTGCCTTTGCTTCTGGGGTAGACTGCTGTTGCTGACCAAAGATATGGTATAATCCCCCAGCCCGAATTCCATTCAGAACCGCACCATCAGTGAGTTGACCCGTCCAAACTCGCGCCAAAGAAAGTTTGCCACCTTGGGGGGTGTAATAGGTTTTCAGCACCTGCGCCACTGTTGCGCCACCTTTACCCGTCAATCCCCGACGTTCAGCCGTGGCTTCTGGGGCGGGGGCTTCCCGTAATAGGGCATCAATCAGGTGGCGCACCCCATAATCTTGTTCAGCCACCCCGATAAATACAGGCACAATTAAATCTGCACCCAATTCCATTTTTAGGTCTTTGACAATTTCCTCTTGGGGCGGTTCAATTTCCTCTAGAAGTTCTTCAAGTAAGTGGTCATCAAAATCTGCCAAGGCTTCCAGCATTTCTTCCCGTGCGGCATGTTCGGCGTCTTTGAGGGACTCAGGCAGGGGTACGGGGTCAGCCGGAGCGCCTGTATGATAATGAAACGCTTGTTCGGTGACTAAATCAATAAACCCGATTAGCTGTTCTGCTTTGCCAATCGGGTACTGATGGGGAACAATGGGGCGGGAGGATACCCCTTTCAAGGCGTCTAAAATCTGGCGATAGGATTGACCGCAGGCTCCCCCGTCACAGGAGAGTTGATCGATTTTGTTGACAAAGACGAGGTGAGGGATTTTCCAGTCATCCAGAAACTTGAATAAGGGGGCGAGCATCAGCACGCGATCGCTGGTGGGTTCGCAGACGACAACAGCCGCATCGACACCCATGAGCGCATTATCGGTTTCTTGGGCAAACTCAATCGAACCCGGACAGTCAATCCAGTTGAAGCGAATGCCCTGGTATTCGCTACTGGCGACATTAATCTCCACTGTCATCGTGCGATCGCGAGCTTCGGCTATGGCATCCCCTACCGTGTTTCCATCTTTGATGTTCCCTTTCCGAGACGTCGCCCCGGTAACGAACAACAAACTTTCTAACAGGCTGGTTTTACCACTCAAATAGGGACCAACAATTGCCACATTACGGATGGCTGTTACAGCATTTTGGTTCATGATTTTCCCCCAGACTAATGTTAATCAAGTAATCGATTAAGGGAGTGAGGTCTTGTCTGCTCTCTAAATTAAGCGATTGGCTCACCTCTTAATCTGCCCATCTGTGGCATTTATCGCATTTGCATTTATGGATATGGAGCAGATGAGCAACTCTCTGTTTATCAAATTAGCGCGTTCTGTCCTCAATTTGATACTCTCAGCCCAGTTGGGTCAGGAAAATTACTGTTAAGTTAAGTAAGGTTGCTCTTCATTAATGAGTTCTAATTTTTATGTATATTCTCTGGTTTAACAGCTAATCTTGTGAAAAAATGGTATAATTCTAGCGCCATATCGACTTAATGTTTTTTTAACAATGATAGCTTGCTGGGTAGGGAAGCCGGGGAAAACGTTTAAGATCAGGTTCAGCTAAATGATGAAACACCCACGTACCAGTAAAAAACCTTCTGCCTTGTACTATCAATTAAGCTTACTGTTGCTAAGTATTAGCATCGGTGCAATTGCGGCTAATCATTCTCTGGCGTCGGATAGGGTGAGAAACGTTCCCATGAACCCAGACGCGCCAGGGCAGGTTTCTACATGCACCCCAGCACCCCTACACCCCTGCACCCCTGTACTGCTATTCCAGACAGAACCAACTGACTATCTTGCTCAATCGATTCCGCCTCTGAAGCCAACCCAACCCGCCGCACTCGAACAGCTAAACCAGGGATTGAGGTTAATTCAGCAAGGGAATGTCGCCCAAGCGATCGCGGCGTTTCGCCAAGCGGCACAACTCAACCCCCAGCTTGCCCCAGCACATTATAATTTAGGGCTAGCCTTGCGCCAAGCGGGACAGTTACAAGCTGCCGCCAATGCGTTTTACCAGGCGGCTCAGATCGATCCCAAGTTTGCTCTAGCTTACGCCAATTTAGGCGCGGCGTTGTTGGAAGGGAATAATTTGCCCCAAGCACGGGAGGCGTTGAGACAGGCGATCGACCTTGATCCGGAGTTGGGGGTTGCCCATTATAATTATGGGTTGGTGCTGTCTGAATTGGGGGAGTATGAAGTTGCGATCGCGGCGCTCCAGAACGCGATGCAGTTGAGCAGCAATGCACCAGAACCCGCTTATCATTTAGGACTGGTTTATCTGCGACAGGGGCAGCTAGAGCAGGCAAAAGCCGCATTTGAGCAAGCTATCAAAATTAGTCCCCAATACCCAGAAGCTTATTATAATCTAGGGTCAATTTTATTTGAACAGGGCAATTTAGACGGAGCGCTAGAAGCCTTTCGCCAATCGGCTGAAAGTAACTCGAATTATGCCAATGCTTATTATGGGGCAGGTTTAGTCTTTCTGCGCCAGAATCGATTACGGGATGCCCAGCAAGTTCTCGAATATGCCCGAAATTTGTACAGAAACCAGGGAAACGAGGAATGGGCAATCCGGGCTGAACAACTCTTGCAGCAAATTTCCGACTAGTACCAGACGGCAGATGGCAGATGGCTGCACTGGCTAAAAGACGTCGGAGATATAAAGTGGTTACAACAACTTAAATTACCAAATAATACTTTTTATTTCTCAATGTTAACCTAATTTGTCTATATAACTTATTGTTTATTTTTGTTGCTAATAGTTGATCTAAAGATAGATAATAGCTCATTGCTTAAATTGGAGATTCCTATGCTGGATGCCTTACCAGGATTCCTGGATTTCGATACCCTAAAAACATTCATCTTACTCGCCCTTGCCGGGATTTTCGCGATCGCGGGCGGTTTGTTTGCCTTTCGCTGGTTGGTTTCGCTATGGGAGCGGTTCAAGGATATCTATCCTAAGGTAATTCAACCGGAAAAAGAATTAATCGGGTTAGTCCTGAGTCTAACCTTGACCGATATTATTTTTCTCGCCTATGCCAAACGGGAGTTTATCAAGTTGATTGAACTCCCCATCAGTCTCGCCTTAGCGATTACGGTGAGTTTGTTAGGCTCTCGTTTATTCAAGCGGTTTTTTGATGCCTATCTGTTAAACGCCACCCTGCAAAGTGGACGGAAGGTGAATAGTGAACTCTTACTTCTTTCCAAACTGGTTGTCAATTTACTAATTATTGTCATCATTATCATTATCTTTGCTCAAACCCATCAAATCAATATTTTGGGCTTGTTGGCAAGTTTGGGAATTGGCGGACTGGCGGTGGCGTTTGCGGCACAGAAAACCCTTGAACAGTTACTCGGTGGTATTGTGATTTATATTGACCGTCCCTTTGTCGTCGATGATTATATCGGTCTACAGGATGGTACATTTGGCAGAGTTGAATCCATTGGACTACGGTCTACCAAAATCCGCACCTCTGGGAAAGGAACGTTAATGGTAATTCCCAATAGTTCCCTGACTCAGGTCAGTATTGAAAACTTCACGGGCGCTAAGAAGGTTATTTCAATTATCTCATTAATTTTCTATCGTCCGATACCCGACCAAGAAAAATCGCTGATCCGCCAAGTTATCTTAGAAAGTACGATTGATATTTTTGGGATTGACTCTCGCAGTACAGATGTCACGTTTAAAGATATTATCCAAGATGGAAATCCGGGAATGACTCAAGCCCAAATTAACTTTTTTATCCTGGGTTCTGGTGAGTTCTCGATGGAGTTACGGCGTCAAGTCCTGGATATTGCTAAACAAAATATCACCAATCAACTCAAGGAATATGGTATTGCTTTTGATATTGAAGAACAAACCATTAATGTGGATTCACCGATTACGATCTAAGTAGGGCATTCTGAATAAGTGTTGTGGTGGAGGGAAAAGGCTCCAAGGCAGGAGGCAACAGTAGTGCGAGCGTCTCGCTCGCTATTCCGTATGGAGATAGTCCCTATTCCGTATGGAGATAGTCCCTATTCCGTATGGAGATAGTTTAAATTTTCAAATGAAAGGCATTACAGTTTATTATATAAAATACAGATGCGACATGTCTTGTCCGTCGAGCCAGTCTGACTTCTCAAGTAGCCCTACTCCCTGATGAACTTAACCGATATACCTAAGACGATTAGTGATGTTTCTCTGTTTGTGTACTCTTTAAATCTGCCTAACTATGTAATTTTCCTGATATTTGCTCTCCTCTCTATTTTAGCGGGTCGATACACTCCGATTCTGGTGAGCTGGATTATCCACCGATTTTCACTTCAGCTAGGAACGGAAATTTATGATAATTTAATTGATCCACTCCAACAAACTTTTAAATTTGCTGGAACCTTAATATTACTGTCATTCTCACTGGCTTGGCTGGAGGTGTATCAGGGACTGCATGACTTCCTTCGTCCCTTTATGGATTTAGCTGTGACTGTGAGTGTGGCTTGGCTAGCTTCTCGCTTATTCCGCCAGTTTGTGCGAGTGTATGGGATCGGGTTAGTGCGGAAACTCGGTCGAGAAGTTGATGAATTGCTCCTAGTTTTTGAGACTCTAGCAAATGTCATCATCGGATTTATTGCCGTGGTTGCATTTGCTCAAAGCCAACAGGTCAATTTAGTCGGCTTACTCGCCAGTTTTGGGATTGGCGGTATTGCGATCGCGTTTGCAGCCCAAAAGACATTGGAACAACTTTTGGGGACAATTGTCCTTTATTTAGACCGCCCATTTATTCCCGGAGAATATGTTCGCTTACCGGATGGAGTGTTTGGTCGGGTTGAATCAATTGGCTTGCGGTCTACAAAAATTCGCACAGCGGCTAAAAGCACACTTTTGATTGTTCCGAATTCAACAATGGCAAATTGGGAAATCGAGAATGTCACCCGAGGGAAGAAAGTGATGGTATTACTCTATTTGGATTTTTCTCAACTTCTGGAAGAACGAGAAAAAGCTTTAGTTCAACAAATTATTGCTGAAAGTACAAACGCCTTATTCGGTATCGATCCGGGAAGTACAAATATTACCTTAATTCCCTCCCTAGAGGACAAAACCACCCGGGCTAGGGTAACGTTTTTTATTCTCGGCTCAAGTGACAATTCTATTCAATTGCGGAAGCGTCTCTTGGAACTCGCCAATGAAAAAATTTCCAAGCAGTTACTCGCTTATGGAATTAATTTTAAGATGAATGAACCGACGATTTATGTGGATTCACCGATTACGATCTGATCTAAATGATGAAAATGGAACTCGATCGCGATCACACGGGTCAGTTAGGATGAGTGTATACCCTGTACCGTCCTTGCTGTAACTGTAGATTCTCTAGCCTGTATGTCGTCGAGAAATTCCCTGCAAACTCGCCCCCAACGTTCATCATTAGAGGTAAAACCTGCACCCATTCGCCCTTACCCTGATCGCAATCACAAAGTCAAACCCAGTTTCCGACGGCGCTTACAATACTATTACTGGCGCCTACTTCGTCTCTCTGGACCCCCAGAGGCGATCGCACGCGGATTAGCCTGTGGAGTGTTTGCGGGGCTGTTTCCCCTATTTGGGCTACAAACGATTTTAGGGATATGTTTAGCGCTGATCTTTCGCGGAAATAAAATTATCGCGGCGGCTGGTACTTGGGTGAGTAATCCCTTGACTTATGTGCCAATTTATGCATTTAATTTCCACCTAGGAAAATGGCTACTCCAGAAAAATAGCTTAACCGATATTAGCCTCGGATCTTGGCAGGAGTTCAAGGCGTTAGGATCTGAGATTATCTGGACGCTATTTGTTGGCTGCTTTACGGTGGGGATGGTTGGTGGAATTTGTAGTTATTTCCTAGGATTAACACTGATTCGGCGGGTTCGCGCCTCTTATCGATCGCGTCGTCGGCATCAGCGTTAAAGTGAGTAGGGTGGGTTTCGGCTTCGCTCAACCCACCAACCTTAAGTCACTAAGACGCTTTAGGGACTAAAAATCCTAGTAAATGTTGCAGAAACGAATAACTAACGACTTCCCGATAGGAATCTTGGTGCAACCTTGGTGATTGAGACTCGATGGCTGGGGTATAGTCATCCTCTACCGCTAGAGACATCTCTTGAGCCAAACCGATCGCAATTAAGCGAAAAGCAATCTGCTGTACCATTTTCAGGGGAAGTTGCAGGTATTGGGCGATGGATTTGAGAGACACCATGCAATCCGTATATGTCCAAACTTGCCACTCTAGGTCATTTAACGGAAACTCAGACTGATCTGTCCCTAAACTAGCTAAACCCATATCCGGATTAGGTAAGTGATCCGCCAAAGCATCCCAACTTGGCAAATTCCTCAGTCCCATCAATGTGGCGAGTGTCGCCGATATACTCAAACCTGTCATTTCTATTGTCGGTAGCGGTACATTATGATCAAACCTAAAATGACCTGCTTTAAGTTGAAATGCATCACACAAAGGCTGGAGAACTTGAACTTGGAATAGCCACTTAAGTTGTTGGTTGGTTAAAATACCCTGTTTTTTCAGATAAGAACCCAAAGGTTGATGCTTGGGACATAATCGGGTCAGTTTAGCAAAGAGACTGGATGGACAAGTATCCTTGAGCCAGCGTCGTTGGGCAATTAAGGAGACTAACCCTTGATGATCTAACAAATTTGCCATTCCGACAAGCTGTCCCCGATATACCCAGAGATAATAGGCTTGATTTGAGGAGGTTTGATCCGTACCCTCAGGATGCAGAGTTAGCAAACCGCTTTGATGTCCGGTTTCCAGTAAGCAAAAAACTTGCGGTAGAGAAAAATCAGCAAGAGAACCTGTGATGCACATGATAATTGAAAGGGTTTTTAAGGGTTGACTTTAAATTCTTTACAGTAGGGAGGTAAGCGAAAGCCCTGATCTATATTTTTAAGTGGTTATTCGGGACAAGTTTTACAGAACGCCAGCCACTCCTCCCCGAAGACGTTTGACTTAGAAACAGAGATAATGGGATTGAATCTGCTCTAATAACTCTTGAAAACTAAACGGTTTAAAAAAATAACCATTAGCTTTGGCTTCATTGGTCGAGATTATTGGCAAATCTCGTTCTAAACCTGTCATTAAGTATATAGGTAGATGATAGCCATGGTAACGCAATTTTTTACAAAGGCTGATCCCATCAAGTTGGGGAAGCTCGATATCAGAAAGTACCAAGTCGTAGTCGGTGATTACTGCCCTTTCCCAAGCCGCTGCACCATTTGTGACTACATCGACGATATAGCCTTCAAAGGTGAGACATTCAAATAAAACTTCGGCAAAGTCTAAGTTATCTTCAACGACAAGGATTTTCATGATATCTAAATCCGTTTTGCAAACAAGGGTGATGATTCCGCCAATTCTACCAGACAAATTTATTTGGATCAGACAAGCTTATATCTGTCATATTTACAGGAATAAGTCCTAAGCTTCCGGTTAAATCCATTGAATTTTTAGACGCCCGTTCATCACTGCGATCGCTCCAGCTACGACGCCTTAACAATCACTCAAATCAAAAGCGATTTTTGGTTAATAGCTTTAGCCAAGAATGCGGATCAATACCAGCGACCTCTCTTCTAGCCTATCCTCATCAAATTGAGGAATAAATTTTATCGCGTTTCACAACCTACCATCTATACTTTTTATGATGCCAAATTTAATCTCTATCAGCAATATATAAATTTGACATAAAATTTGTGCGGCTGAACGGCGAAGCTTTATCTAATCTTTAATCACTGTCCCCAAACTTTACAGACTCTTTAAATAAGAGGGTTGACAAACTCAATAGGATGTTGCAAAGTTACCAAATTACTCAAATTTTCAGGTTTGTCAATATATAAAGTTGATATCTTGGTCAGAGACAGGTCACTATTTATTCGCGTCTAGTGGGGCTTGTAGCATAACACAATATAATTGTCAATATAGTAAACTGATAAGTTGAGGGAGTCATTCTCGTCTGTTTTTGTGAACTTATATGAATTGACAAAGAGGGACATGCCCTGAACTGTAATGGCGCTACAGGCTGAGAAGGTATAGATTACGATGATTACACAAGGGCATCGTCCAATTGACCAGGTATTGGAATGTATTGATACGTTCCTGGTTGCTAAGACTGGTTATTCGCTGAGTTATATTCAAAAAGTGATTTTGTGGGCATCATGGCAGGATGAACCTCAAACCTATGACCAGATTGCTCAAGAGAATGGTTATTCTGCCAATTATATTAAGCAAGGTGTCGCGCCGAAGTTATGGCGTTTACTCTCAAAAGCCTGCGGGGAAAAAGTTAATAAGACCAATTTTCGCTCGGTACTCGAACGAAGACTGTTCAGTGACAAGGGTTTGGCAACGGCTAACTTCCTAAAACCTAGGCAGTTTGTTCCCTTAGAAGTACCAGAGGGACAAGTTCCGTTGAACTCTATCTATTATATTGAGCGATCGCCAACAGAATCAGACTGTTATCTGCAAATCCGCCAACCCGCCACCATCCTGCGTTTGCAGGGTTCTCAGCAGATGGGAAAAACCTCGTTAATGGCAAGAATTCTGGCTGATGCGAGAAAGCAGAACTATCGGACGGTACGATTGAGTTTGAATCAGGCGGAGGGTGCTGTGTATAGTGCGATCGCCACATTTCTGCGCTGGTTTTGTGTCAATGTGACACGACAGCTTGGGCTAGAACCAAAGCTGGATGAGTATTGGGATGAAGCAATGGGTAGTTTAGTTAGCTGCACGCTTTATTTCCAGGAGTATTTGCTTGCAGAAAGCGATCGCCCGTTGGTATTAGCCATTGATCAGGTGAATCAAGTTTGGCAGTATCCTGCGATCGCGGGAGACTTTCTAGCATTATTACACTCCTGGCAAGAGGATACCAAAGATATCCCAGTCTTTTCCCACCTGCGCTTGGTGCTGGTTCATTCGACAGAGGGTTATCTTTCGTTTCATCCGCATCAATCGCTGTTGACGCTGGGGTTAGGGATTCAGTTACCCCCGTTTACTCCTGAACAAATTTACGAGTTGGCAAAGCGTCATCGACTCTATTTATCATCCCAGGAACTGGATCAGCTTATGCGGCTAGTAGGAGGGTTTCCCTATTTGGTGCGTTTAATGTTCTATGAAATGGCAAAGCATCAGGTAAGTTTAAAATCGGTCGGAGAAACTGTAGCGACGGATACAGGAATTTATGGGAATCACTTGCATCGCCTTTTATGGCGGCTGCGCCAGTATCCAGATTTAGCGGTGGCTTATCAACAGGTGCTTAAGGCAAATGACGCTGTAGAACTTGATCCGATCCAAATGGTGAAGCTGCACAGTTTCGGGTTAGTGGGTTGGGTTGGCGATCGCGTGGTGGTAAGCTGTCAGTTGTATGAGGAGTATTTCCGCGATCGTGTCTGTAGATATCACTTCATCGAAACTTTATAGAAAGTTATTGATAGCTTTACATTCAGGTATTGCCAACAGCAGGAGTATTCAGTTAGCTTATTTGTAAGGAGAGGAAAATATAGTAATCCCTAAAATAATTGACTCTTCTTAAATTCTACAATTGCTTATTTGTTCGCCAAACCGAAGGAGTTCCAATGAATAAAACAATCCTTGCTTCCCTAGCCATGCTTCCTGTCGTTACAGCTAGTGTTTTTAGCACAGCTAGTGAAGCAAAAGCAGCTGCTTTGGTCGGAGAGTTCAGTATTTCTCCGGGAATAAATGTAACGGATACTGCACCTTTCGTACAAGTCACCAATGCTACTCTGTTTTCCGATCAGGTAAAATTCACACCTGATCCAGGAGCGCTTCTTTTAACGAATCAATCTGGAACCTTCTCTACTTTCGACGCCGGAACAATCAAGTCAATTCCTTCTCCGCTTATCCCTAGCAATGGAGCAACCAAAGATAACCCATTGGTCAAAAACTTTTTAGATTTGGGCAATTTACCCTTTGGCGATGCCAGTATAACCGATGAAGAAGATACATTTTCTCTGTTGAGCATCGGCGACTTTACTATTGAGGAAATGTTTGACCATGACAATCAATTTACGGGTACATCTATATCCTTGGGACTTTCCGGATTCTTCACCAGTGCAGATGACCAAATGTCCAATGGTGCAGGCACTATAACCTTCCAAAGTACCCTGAGAGAGTCAGCTGTTCAAGCCGCGCTTGCCTCCCCTGAAGGTTTAGATGCTAGCTTCTCTGGTGTGTTCATGAGTGCTTCTGTACCTGAACCCACAACCTTGGCTGGTTTAGGCTTAGTCGCGGGTTCTCTGATGCTGTCTCGCTCTCGCCAAAAGAAACAGGCGTAATATATGCTAAACCAGAGGGGTGCGATATACCGTGTTCCTCTGGTATCGGGCAAAAGATAGTGCTTTTCAACCTGCGCTTATTGATCTTTAATTGATCTTGACAAAGTTATGTTATTTTAAGTAAAGTGCCTATACACAAACCGTGCCGTCACTGGTGTAATATAAAAAATCTATAACCTCCAGGGAGCATCAATTCCAAGAAATCCACCGATCGCAGGATGTCTTGCCCACCTGGACGGAACTTCATGAAAACTTTACAGAAAGTTCATCGGAACTTTATGGATACTTCTGGACATGTCGAGTAGTATGAAGTTAGCTTAAGGAAAGAAAAATAATCTCAGGTCAAAGCTTCACCGGCTCAAGACCCCTTAAGTTACCCGAAATCAATCTGTCATTAGGAGTATATTTCATGAAAAAAGCAATTTTAGGCTCACTCGCTGTACTGCCCCTAGCGGCTGCTGGTGTATTTGCTAACGCTGGCGCAGCCAATGCTTTGAGCGGTGACTTTCAGCTCACTTCATTCGACACTCTAGCGAATATCACAGAGGATTCGATCGACTTCTTCGACGAACCCAATGAGGTATTTTTATCCTTTAAAACAGGTGATTTTACAGCTTTCAATGGTGCAACCATCAACGACGTCACCAGCATTAGTGGTGATATGGTAAATAATCCATTCTTGGACTTGGGTACGTTTGGTGACCTGGCATCACTAACGGACGGAGACAATGTTTTCAACGTGACGAGTGTCGAGGAATTCTCATTTGCCAATGCTGGCGGTGGCTCAACCCTATCAATAGGATTTTTTGGTGAGTTTGTTGGTGGTTCTGAAACAACCAACGGTTCAGGTAACCTAACTTTCCAAGTTCCTGATCTGACAGCCGCGCAGGCTGAAGCTGCCCTCTCGGATGGCGGGACACTGGAGAATGTTGCCTTCTCTGGCGCTTTCATTAGCGTTGAATCTGTTCCTGAACCTGCCACAATCCTGGGTCTAGGAGTAGTCGCTGGTTCCTTGGCTCTATCCCGCGCTGGCAAAAAGAACAAGGCTTAACACGAAAAGCTAGAGCTTGTGGCTCAAATGCAAAAACATTGGGGAAAAGAAAGACCCCCAATTTTTTGTATATCCAGCTACCGTCAAACCTTGCGACCAATGATGCGATCGCCCCTTTGGAGAAGATGAAGGCGCGATCGCTTTATCGTTGGTGGCTCTCAAGGTGGAGAATCGTCAAATTGAACTTAAGAGTGATGACAGTCACACTGGCTGTAATACAATTAAGGTAGGATATTTACATTGCTCAATATATATCATCTGCGACCTGCTGCATTGGGGTTGTAGCAACAGCAACTCCATTACAAACGAAATCGTATAGTCTCTTGACATACCCTAAGAGATAGTCACGGTATCAGACTCAGCAAGTGTTGGTTAGAAGTTGACTTCTATTATCTTACTGCCCAGACTTAGGCTAAGCTTCATGAAAACTTTGTAAAAAGTTCATCAAATCCTTACAGGTAACTATAGACAGATTAAGTAACAAGACGTTAATTTGAGGAAAGGAAAATCAAAATATATCCCTGCCTCCCTTAGCAATCCCTCAGTTCCCTAAATTTTGCAGTAACAACAGGAGTACCCCATCCCATGAAAAAAGCAATTCTTGGCTCTTTGGCTACAATTCCCCTAGTCGCGGCTGGTGTGTTGACTAATGCTGGTGAAGCTAACGCCATCGCGTTGACAGGTAAGTTTCAGTTAGCTTCTGGTGCGTTTGGCAGTGACCAAAGTATCGTTAAATTCAGCAAGAACTCTCTCACATTCAGTCCCCAACCCGTCACTCCAGTTTCGATTACGAGTAGTGATCCCAGTTTTGAAGTATTCAATTCGGCAAACATAGGTAGTATTCTCTCGTTTACTCCCCTGTCAGCAGAGACTCCTTTTCTTGACTTGGGTACAACTCCAATTCCTGGTGTTGTTGGTTTTTTCCCCAATGATGTAGACCCCATCACAGATGGCGAAAGTATTTTCACTCTGCAAACGGCTACCTACGATATAAAAAATAGTGGTGCTAACGTAGCCGTAGACGTGGCAATTTCTGGATTTTTTACCAGTGCCTCTAACGATATCTCTAAAGGTAAGGGCAACGTCACCTTCCAAATCAACAATACTACTGTTGATCAAGTTCAGGCAAAACTCGATGCAGGTAACACAATAGATGAGGATCTAAAATTCTCTGGTGCTGTGTTTACGGCAACCGAGGTTCCTGAACCGGGAACAATTGGCGGCTTGATCGCTATTGGTTCCTTGGGTGTCGGTTCAATCTTGAAGCAGTTCAAACAAAAGAAGTAATCCATTAACTTAGTGTGTTCCCACAAAAGGTTCCTCAGCATGTGCTTCACTGACTGAGGTTTTGCCATATTTATCCCCATCTGAATCTTTGATTTGGATGGGGTTCTGAACTGTTGCTGCTTAAATTGTAGAAAATTGTAGATATATAGTAAAATCTTCTTTGAGACGGGGAATCAGTATACCCTACCAACTCTCTACCACTTAGTTAAAGACAGTGAGTCTTATCGAGATTTGCCAACCAAAGTCTCGAAACAAATCATTAAAAAACTGGTGGAGAGTTGGAAATCTTATGTGGAGGCGAAGAAAGACTGGTTAAAGCACCCAGACAAATACAAGGGTGAACCTATAAGTTTCTATAAGTTTAGTCTACAGGGTTATTCGTTGATTTTTAGTTATAGCAGTAGAAACATCGATGAGGACAAACGACTGTGGTAGAGACGTTGCATGCAACGTCTCTACAAAAGGTTGCTAAATTCTGTAGTTCCACGGAGCAAGATGCTGCCACTACCCACCGATAAGCTACTGTAGAATTCAGGGGAAATGAGTTATACTCGAACTCCTTATCGCATCCAATACAGGGTGGCAACCCTCAAGAGGTTCGCCGCAAGTTTCTGCCTGCAGCACATATACTACTGTTCTTAGCCCGAAAAACAGTCTACTCTAGATAGAGAGGGGAAATCCCCTGCCAAAGCTTCAACTTCTGGTAGAAAACGTTTTGACATCAGGTGCACAGGGTCAATGTCTCAGCTCTTGTCGAGCTACATCCCAAAATGGACGCTTCTGTATTAATCGTGGGAAATTCACAATTCCTTAAGACGTTCCTTGACCAGATTCGCACGATCACGTCTGGCAAGGTGGAGGCGTCTGCCAATCCAGAAGAGGCTCTGAGTAAGGTTCAAGCCAAACAATACGCAATTTTAATCGTGCAGGCAACCCAAAATGGGAGTTTGGAACTCTGTAAGCAGGTTAAAGAACAGCTGCAGTTAAGCTGGACGTATTGCATTTTAATTAATGACCCGTCTTATTCCTTGAGTGAAGGCAAAGCCGCTGATCCGCGTCGGGAACAAATTATTTGTGCTGAAGCCCTAGAAGGCGGTGCCGATGCTTACCTACCCTTGACTTGCACCCCAACAGGAGATCCAGGAAGTACGTTAGCAGAATATCGGCTCCTGAAAGCCCATATCCTCGCCGGATGGCGCAGTGTGCAGTTCTACCAAAAACTGCTGCAAACCAATGATGTTCTCTCCACCCTGGCTCTGGCTGATCCTTTAACCGAACTTAATAATCGTCGGGCAATGGAATGGGAGTTACCCCGGCAAATTCAAAATGCCCGCACCTACATCACGGATCTGAGTTTGATTATGATGGATGTAGATCATTTCAAATCTGTGAATGATACGTATGGACATCAGGTTGGCGATCGCGTTTTGCAGTTGCTCTCAACCCGACTCCAGCATAATCTGCGCCTACAGGATACGTTGTTTCGGTATGGCGGTGAAGAGTTTTTAGTGGTTCTTAATCAAACCAACGGGGAGGAAGCTAAAATTGTTGCCAAACGCCTGCGATATCAGATCAACGAGCAACCGTTTAATGTAGATGGTACGATCGCGATCGAGATTACGATTAGCGTTGGCATTGCTTCTCTCAAGGCTTCAGATGACCACAAAGGCGAAAGCCTCGTCAAACGGGCTGACCATAATCTTTTGCGTGCTAAAGCCAAAGGAACTAACCAGATGATTTATAGTGATGACACGCTTTATTAATCATGTAGAGACGTAGCATGCTACGTCTCTACATTGTGATAATGATCTTGAATCAGGTGATAGCAGTCGCCTACGGATGTCCGTTCTGCCATAGCTTTGACTAGGGCTTCGTAAGCCTGCCAATTGTCCTGTAACATCGTTTGGGCTTGGATCATTGCCCAGCGCTGTTTAGTGGTCAATTCGCCAGCAGGACGTTCAAATAATCTCAACGCCTCTTTTAATTTTTGGCAATCGTCGATTCCGCCCTCTGCTTCACCGTAAACCAGGGTTTCCGCCGCAATTCCCGCCATCCATACGGTACAGAATCGGTCCAGAGTTAATCGCATTTCGCCAATGGCAAGTGGATTCGGTGAAAGTTGCTGAGTATCAAATTGCACGCCACCTAAATCCGAACCCGGTTGTCCCTGCTTAAGGGCTTCCCAAGCTGTCAGTGTATAACCCGCGATCGGAATCCCCAAAAGGTAAGCCACCAGAAAATGACCCGCTTCATGGTGGACAATGCGATCGCGATACTCACTGCGTCTCTGGGCTAACCAATCTAATAGTACCGTTGTACCTTTACCTTGAAAGCTGAGAGTATCTACCGTAACTAATCCTAAAATTCCAAATGTTGCCAAGGCGGGAATCGCTGGCGGAATATTAAAAATTGGAGTCAGGAGAGCGGAAAGGGTCATGCCAAAGATACCAATGGCAATTACATTGAGAGTGGTTTGCTGCATAAGTTGATTTGACACTCCCCCGGCTAAAAGAGCGCGGGGGATTCTTACGTCGTAGGGATTCCAGTGAATTTACCCTCGGAAAGCATCTTGACCGTGTGTCCCACGGCTGCAAGTCCTCTAATGCGGACTATTTGAGCGGCTGCTACATCCCTATCGGTTGTGTAGCCGCATTGGTGACATGAATGGACTCGCTCGGATAGGAGCTTTTTGCCTGTTTCTGTTAGGCATTCCGGGCAAAAGTAGTTAGTCTTTTTAGCATCTACTTTTTGGAAGTAGACCCCCCGCTTAAAGCAGCATTGCTCTAGTATTTGGAGAAACTGACCCCACCCAGCATCTAGGCAGTGTTTGCCTAGCATTCCCTTGGCTAATGCTTTGACCCTTCGGCTCCGCTCAGGGTCAACACTGAGCGAAGTCGAAGTGTTGAGGTTGAGCGATTCAGCGAATATCATGCCCGCCCAATCACAAAGATTATGAG
>NZ_JBKHHI010000029.1:0-27489 GCF_046539235.1 Coleofasciculus sp. | reverse complement strand
TGGGATTTCCATACAAATCAAAGTTGCGTGAATAATGACCCCAGTTCAGGCTTAAAAATACAAGAGTAATGATACCTATTGGTTTCCATAATTTCCAGCGTAGGCGGTTTAGTTTCGCCAGGAAAAACCAAACCATTAAAGGAAAGGCATAGATATAGCCTGAACTCTTGGTAAAAACAGCCAGTCCTAAGCTAGTGCCAATACTTATAACTAAGGGAAGCGGAATCTTTTTTTCGGGCAATGCCAACAGAATATAATGGGCAAGACAAACTAGCCAAAAAGCGACAGCATAGTCATTTTGAGTGCTGGACGCTTGCAGGATTCCCATCGGAATCGTAGCGCAGAAAATCGCCGCGAAAATTTGCCCCCGTTGATCTGCACCCAGTTGTTTAGCAATTAGGGATACGCCAATAATGCTGCCAACCATACTCAACCATTGCACCAAATTAGCCAAACGATCGCCCCGACTGAGAATCTGTAAGTGCATGATCACAAATTCGGC
The DNA here is from genome assembly GCF_046539235.1 of Coleofasciculus sp. Classification (GTDB taxonomy): domain Bacteria; phylum Cyanobacteriota; class Cyanobacteriia; order Cyanobacteriales; family Coleofasciculaceae; genus Coleofasciculus. The sequence continues at coordinate 26,987 of NZ_JBKHHI010000029.1, read as the reverse complement.
AAATGGGGGGTGAACTAATTGAGCCGAATAGTAGGTAGGATAATGGGCAACACTGCGATTTTGTATCCAATGAACCACCCGCGCCAGATGATAGGTCATAGAATCCCAATTATTCGGCGGCGCTACCACAGCAATTAAACCCACTGTCACCACAATACAGACGACACTGCCTAGCAAAACCAGCGAGACTGGGGTTAGTTTGGGGCGTTCAGGGAAATTTAGCGATCGCTTTCCTCTCTTAACCAGTCGATAATAGATAAACAAGAGTGCGATATCTGTAATCAGCCACAAGACTAATACTGAACTAAATGTCAAGACTCTAAATAGACTTAACGTCTCAGTCAATACCGTGATCAAAACTCCCCAGACAATCGCTGCGGATAAGACAGAACCCCGCCAGTCTTGACCTGGATACTGAAAAATTAGAAATAGAAGCAATAATGAGAGTAACGGTAAGCCAGCTAGCATATTGATAATTCCGTTCACGAATTAAACGAATGGTCTTGATTTTCTATCTTGTAGACCGTGACTAACCAGGGATAGAATTGCTGGGCAACCGTAGGATAATTGTCGAGTGAATGTTGCTCAGAATGGAGAATGCTGGATTGCTCTTGCAGATTACGAGTCTCAATAATGTAAGCGTAATAGTCCCTATCGAGAATAGCATCCAAGGGTTGGCGGGGAAAGCTGGGATCAACGCTAGCTTTCTGAGGCTTGCGACCCGTGCGCCGCAGATAGCGTTCACGCTGTTCAAAGGGAAACTGATCAATGTTGATATCCTCTAAGCGCTTGCCAGAAAGTACGGCGGCACGCCAGCGAATAGCCAATAGATTATATTGATCATTATTGAATCCTAGTAGCAAAACAGGTCGATTTAGGTCAACCTCTTGCAGTCCGAACTCCTGCATTTCGGCATAGACGGGTAACCCTTCAAACACTTTTATCAATCGAGGCTGTAGCTGTGAAGCAGGTTCTATGGCACAAACAATCAGTAAAGCCCAAATCAATCCGATTGTACCGACAACGAAGGGGCGAGTCTCTGTTCTACGACCAAGCCATTGCAATACCTGAACGAGTCCCAGTCCAGCCAGCATCCAGATTGCCGGTGCGATAACCAGTATATGTCGTTGAGAGTTGGTCGTTGAAATCCCGAGTACGACGGTTGCAGCCAAAACAGACCAAACCGCCACCCGCACCGATAGATGTTTCCAATAGCGAACAGCGCCGATGACGGCGAAGGTGAGGGAAAGAAGTCCGACTGGCTTTTTGGTTGAGTATTCGTTAAGCCAGACAATGGGGTAGTAGAGGAAATTCTCGATAGACCAAACGTCCACGTAGCTGGGGTGATTGGTAAAGAACATCCACATTGTTGCTCGATCCGTGACCAAAATCCATAAAAGCAAGACCGCGGCGTAGATACCCAGAACTACAGTTGTTTCTAGCCAGACTTGACGACCCAATTTCCCAGGTTTGGTGGCGGTGACTAAGGCGGCGAGTAGTCCAGGTATGTAGAATAAGCCGAAGGAGTATTTAGTCAACACAATTGCCATGACCACGAAAGCCGCGATCGCCATCCCGATCAGGCGTGAACCTTGGTGGCGGATTTGATCAATCTGAGCCCCAATCAGCATTAGCAGAACGGCTAGCAGCGCACCCGTCATTTCCAGCATACAAATGACTGCATTGGTGACAAAAATCGGGCTGGTAATAGCTAGGGCGATCGCGAAAATAGCACCTGTCCAGGGAAACCATTGATCGGCTGGGTTCACGGCGTCTTCTTGTCGTTGAGCAATCCTCAAGGTGAGCCAGCCTAAGCCAAACACTGTAAGTGCGAAGAGTAATACTGATGGTATACGACTGGAGACAACACTAGCTCCAGCCAACAAGTACGCGATCGCAACGAAGAATGAGTTGATAAACGGGTAGAATGCTTGGCTGGTAACCGCTTGAAACAAGTCTCCTAAATTAAGCCTAATCAGGCTATGATAAACTTGCCAACCATCAACCGCGTGTTCAGCTTCATCGCTATCGAAGGGAATCGTTGTCGTCGCCACTGTATGAGCCAAAACTATCAGTAGAGTCAGCGCTGCAATGACTGTAATTACACTGGCTAAGAATATGGCAGCATGAATCTGTGCTGTTTTGCGGTTAGCATGAGTAAAAGGTAAATTCATGGTTTAGTTAATAATTTTCCTCTCCAATCTTTAATTTCCATAGAGTCGTTTGAGTTGTATTAACCGGGGTTGTTTGCCGTTTCCATTTCCAGGTTTTGTCTATTGTATAGTTGGGATTTTCTTTAAGTAAATAGTCCAATGCTGCTTTAGACTGGTACACGAATACATTACTGAAACCCTTGCCTACAGAATTAACCTCTTGCAGCGGGCGAATATCTTGTAGAACAACATGGGTAGCCAGTGAATGACTGAGAGTACGGATATCGAACCATGTTGCTATAACCAGGGGCTGGTTTGTTGGATTAACAATCTTAGCCACCTCAGTATGATAGTATTCTCGACCTTTCGTCCACCATGTATCTGATTGGGATATGAGGGCGCAAGAAAAAACTCCACTTGAAACGATAACAACTGTAATTATCTGCCATAGCTTCTGTTGCCAATTTCCTAAATTTATACCCGGAGTAATCTTACTAGAAAGTAGGTAGGCAACTGCTATCTGAATGCCCAAAGAAGACGGGATAAAATATCGCAGCGGAGTCGAGCGTCTTCCTCCCCCTAATAAGTCCGGTAGTATTAAAAATAACGCGGGGACTGCGATTAATAGACAGACAAACAGCCAAACCCGCTTGGGTGTGTGATTACATAAAAAGTAAATAGCGTATAAGACGAGAATGGATGTCAGGGCATAAATCCATAAGTTCCCATAAACAAAACTATCATTTAAATCGACAAAAATGTGACTAATATTCACCAGCCAACTTTGAACTAAAGATGGCAGTGGTGTAGGCGTTTTACTCCAGCCTGGAGATGGATTCTCGACTTGTGAATCAGCGATCATCACCCCAATCCAAGGGAGAAAAAGTAAGCACCCTGCCAAAGATGCCAGCAAGTAAGCGATCAGCGTTTTACTAAATCGGAAGCTGTCATGGACAAGTACGTAGATGCCATGTCCAATCGCAACGATTACAGAAATCAGATGCGTATAGAATCCCAGTGCCAGAGTTACAGCATAAACTCCCCAGTTCATTTTACTGTGGAGACGCATAGCTCGCAGCAATGCCCAGCTTGATAATAATACAGTCACTGTCCAGAGGCTGTACTGCCGTGCTTCTTGGGCATAGAGTATCTGAAGGGGAGAAATCGCCAGAAGTCCGATGGCAACCCATCCAATTAATGACGACTCAAATAGTTCCCAACACAGTAAATATATGCAAGGCATTGCCACCAAGCTAATAACAGCCGACAAACTTCTGGGTGTAGTCACGATATTTTGAAATAACTGCATCCAAAATCGCGCCATCAAGTAATAGAGGGGTGGATGTTCGCCATGTTTCACAAAAGCATTTATGGCATCCATTAAGCCTCTTTGGGGACTGGGACGCTGATAGTCTTGGACTTCGACTACCTTCATTTCCTCGCCTTGTAAGACTATTGCCTGAAAATCTTGATCGGTATAACCAGAAATTCGTTGTGAGGTGAGGCTTTCATCACCCCAATAGGGTTTTTGTTCCAGGTTGGCAAATCGAAAGAATATACCGAGAACTAATAATACAATAATTAAGAGACGCCAAGGATTTTTAGATAACCTAAAGTTATAGTTATACTTTTTGGGCATATTTAATTTGAATGTCTATTAAGTCTAGAGTGTTGACAAAATTAACGGATTGGGGATCGAGAGTGATCAGGGAAACCACCCACTTCTGCTAAGGTGTAAAGGGGTCTAGCTTTGACCTCTTCATAAATTCGCCCAATATATTCGCCTAATATGCCGATACTGATAAGCTGAACGGAACCCAGAAAGAAAATGGCGATCGCGATCGTGGCAAATCCTGTTAAGGGAGAATTAGGTGAGGCTAAACGCCAGTATAGGACTAACACTGACATGAATAAAGCTAACGCCGCCGACAGCAATCCGATATATGTGGATAGTCGTAACGGTACTTTAGAGAATGAGACTAAACTGTTCACGGCTAACGCCAAGGATTTACGAAATGTGTATTTGACATCCCCAGCAAAACGGGGATCACGTTCAAACCGAATGGCAGTCTGCCGAAAACCCACCCACGATCGCAAGCCTCGGATGTAGCGGTTTTGTTCGGGCATGGCATTGAGCAAATCTACAACTTGCCGATCCATTAAACAGAAATCACCCGTATCTGTGGGAATATCCACCTCGGCTAGAGACTTGAGTAGACGATAAAATACATAAGCGGTGAAGCGCTTAAACACACGTTCCTGACGACGTTTAATGCGCTGAGCATAAACCACTTGATAGCCTTGTCGCCATTTTTCCACCATATCGGGGATCAACTCGGGTGGATCTTGCAAATCTGCATCTAGAACAACAATAACTTGACCCCGGGCAAAATTCAGACCTGCCGTTACCGCTATCTGATGCCCAAAGTTGCGTGCCAAACTCAGATAACAGACTCGCTTGTCCTGTTGGTGAAGTTCTCGGATGATCTGTACTGAGCGATCGCGACTGCCATCATTAATTAAAATAATTTCCACCACCCCATCCATGCGATCGGCTACAGCGCTGATCCGACGATACATTTCCTGGAGGGTTTCTTCTTCGTTATAGATGGGAATAATCCAAGAATAATGAGGCGGCATCGTCTATAACTTAGTTTCCTTCTCGAAGAGCGAGTATGAGGAATAACAATCCTATTGACCCAGTTGTTGAGAGCGCCGATAAGCGGCTTGTACAGCTTCTATCAGCGCCGAACGGAAACCAGAACGCTCCAATTCAGCAATTCCAGCAATTGTAGTGCCACCTGGACTTGTCACTTGATCTTTAAGTTGAGCGGGATGGATTTGTTTATCCTGTAACAGTTGCGCTGTTCCCAATACCGTCGAAAGTGCTAATTTAGACGCGATCGCTCTGGGTAGTCCGGCGGCTACACCCCCATCAGCTAAGGCTTCAATCATCACTGCCACGTAAGCCGGTCCCGATCCCGATAATCCGGTTACCGCATCCATTAAGGATTCCGACACCTCCACGACTTCACCCACTGCACCCAACAGAGTTTTTGCCTGTTCTAAATGGTTAGCCGTGACAGTTTTACCGGGTGCGATCGCGCTTATTCCTGCTCCTACCGTGGCTGGGGTATTGGGCATCGCCCGAATGACTGGCTGATGCTCAAATACGGCTTCGAGTTTCCTGAGAGACACACCCGCTAAAATCGAAATCACCACTGGTAGGTTTTCCGAAGCTGGGGAATGATTGTCATTGTTTGACACCAACTCACTCGCTACCACCTTAAACACTTGAGGTTTAATCGCCAAGAGTAAAACATCCTCAGCTTCCGCCGCCGCCCCGTTATCCGAGGTGACATTAACCCCATAGCGTTGGCTTAAATCCTCTCGTCGCTGGGCTTGGGGATCACTGACCAGCACCTGATCAGGGCGATAAACTTGCTGTGCGATCAGGCGGGATAAGATCGCTTCTCCCATTACCCCGCCGCCGATTATGCCAAGTTTGATAGACACCCACCCTTCCTTTAGTGAACGGACATTCGATGTTCGACAATCTCAATTGAATTACTGAGCCATACGTTCCGGCTCAGACGTCCAACTGGGAGGAGGGGCTGAACGTGACCCACGAGTTTGTTCAGCAACTTCGTGAATGACACCCGATTGAGTACTTACCTGTACACAGCTTGGTGTAAACAAGAAAATACTTTCACCAATGCGCTCTTGATGACCATCAATCGCATAAGTTCCGCCCGCGACAAAATCCACTGCCCGTTGAGCTTGATCGGGGTCCATCATGGTTAGATTTAAAACCACAGACTTGCGTTCTCGCAGGGCTTGAATCACCTGGGGCATTTCTTCAAACGAACGCGGCTCAATCACGGCGACTTCCGAAATCCCGTTTACCGCTCCCGGCATACCAATCACATTATTCATGTTTACCGCTCCCATTCCTGAATCCGATCCTACAACAGGACGTTCCCGAACCCGACGTCGAGGAGGACGTTCTTCCTCCGCAGGCGCTGGCATAGGTGGTTCTTGCTGATATAGATTTTGATACGTCTCTCCATCTACGTCCTCGTATTCATACTCATATTCGGGATCATTAGGACCGACCACAAAATCTCGCAGCTTGTTAAAAATATTGTTCATTAGATCTACTCTCCATCACAACTTTAGGGTTTGTCGGGAAACGCTAGAATCGACCCTCGTTGAGGTATCAGTCTTTCACTCTTGCGGGTTGAGACCAAAACCTCAAGCAAACGGCTAGCTTACCCCGCGATCGCCTAACATTTCCTACCACCGGAGCTTGTCAAAAGTAAGCCCTTAGTATACACCCGCTTCTAATCAAACGGGTAGTTCTATGCCCATAACGGTGAAAACACTCAGGGATTACTTACAAGACAATACTTATCATAAGAGTTATTTTGGCACTATACAGCAGTTGCTTACTCATGATGCTAATTAATAACTCCATTCCTCACCGACTTAATCCCCGCGTTCACCAAAAATAATTCGCCCGAGTCGTACCATCGTTGCACCCGCTTGGATGGCTAGGGCGTAATCCTCTGACATTCCCATAGAAAGCTGATGCATTCGCAAATTCGACCAATTTTGCTGTCCAATTTCATTAGCCAGATCACGAGTCCGCTCAAAGACACCCAGAGTTTCCTGGGGGGACAATCCCAACGGTGGAATCGTCATTAACCCCTGAATTTGCAACGCTTTACACTGATCCAGTTCAGGTAGAGCCTCTAGCAACTCCGGTCTCGTCCAACCGTATTTATGGGGATCAGGCATAATTTTGACTTGGAGACAGATTTGGGGAGTGACAGCCAACTCACAAGCTAATTGATTCAGTCGCTGGGCTAACTTGAGGCTGTCACAGGAATGAATCCACTGAAATTGAGTTAAAGCTTTTTTTGCCTTATTGCTTTGAAGATGTCCGATCAAATGCCAGGTAATGTCAGGCAAATCTTGAAGTTCGTCCTGTTTAGCCGCCGCCTCTTGAACTTGGCTCTCGCCAAAATCTCGCACGCCAGCTTGATAGGCTTCGCGTATCGCCTCTACCGATACTCGTTTAGTCACAGCAATTAACCGCACGTCGGGCGGTAGCTGTTGGTGAATCTGAGCAATACGTTCTGTAATTGAGCCTGTCATGATGTGAGATGAGCAATAAGGGAGTCACGAGAGAGAGTGAATCATCCAAAAATCAACTGCTACTGCTCATTGGAACGTTTGCTTATGAATTTTCTGAAGCTGTTCAAAATCTTTGGATGCACCCATACGACGGAAAATGCGGAGACGATTTTCCACTAAATGGCGAGCATCTGAACGACTAATCGGTTCAAACGCCAAACCATTCGAGCCTGTCGTCACCAAAAAAAATAGACGCTGGGCGTAAAGGGTAGTGAACAGTTCCTGGTTGTCTTCAACCATGCAAACGCGAAAAAGTAAACCAAAGGTTGGATGATTTAGATAGGTTTCCATTAAAACCCTGCGATAGACCTGTTAAACAACAGATTGGACATAAGAGAATAAGTATGGGAGGAGATGCCGCATAGATTAGTCATTAAGCACAATTATCAGTACGTCAGCAAGAGATCAGCTAAATTAGTTTACAGCTTATTATTGATTGCCCCAAACTCACCACAACCCTTCAGAATGCTACTATCCTCAAAACGTTATATCACGCTTAGCATCGCTTAAGGCATCCTCTGGTCATCGTAATTTTCCGTGAAACCCCTCCCTCAGCAGATCCTTTGCCAGCTCAGGAGGGATAGCTAGTCAAACCGCTTCTCTCTATGCGCCCGGTCTTGGTAGGCTAGCTTACGGTTAATCCGTCTACCCCTACGCCCACGGCGCATCATTCGCCGCGGCTCCATCCGCACAGTGATGGTTTTAACGTAAAAACCAAGCGGACTAACAAAATATCAATTAGAGTCTATCGCAGCAATATTGGAATCTCCCTCCACCTGTGCGCTAAAAAGAAAATATTCTCCATCTACCCGCAAAGTAACCATGTCTATCGCCTCTCCCCAAAAACCACAAACCAATGATAACTTCGCCATAACCTTTGCTCCCCTATCCCTCGCCGATGTCTATACCCTCGCAGATGATCCTGCAAATGGTGCAGTCGTCGTCATGAGTGGCACTGTGCGTAACCAAACCGAAGGCAAACCCGTTGTGTCACTGGAATATCAAGCCTACGAACCTATGGCATTGCGCGTCTTTGCCACCATTGCCCAAGACATTCGAGGGAAGTGGGCTGATGTCAATCGCGTTGTCATTCACCATCGCATCGGACGCCTACAAATTGGCGAAATTAGCGTCTTAGTTGCCGTCGGCTGTCCCCATCGTTCCGAAGCCTTTGCTGCCTGTAAATATGCCATTGATACCTTAAAACATAACGCTCCCATCTGGAAAAAAGAACATTGGGCAAATGGTGCCAGTACCTGGGTGAGTATTGGCGCTTGTGAGCAAATGAATCAGTAGGTTTCAAGACTGATTCATTGACAAAAACAAATAGCTTGTGATATTAGAGCAACAGCTTATGGCAATTTGTCTGTTGGCTTCACTCTTGTTAAATTAGGCTAACCCCAAAACCGTTGTCGAACAGCCCGAAGTAGGTTCAGGTGAGTAAAGGAGAGCGATCGCGCCCAATAGAGAGGACATTCATGATGCTTGTCACCTTTGTAGGAGTAGGTTGGACCCTTGGAACGTAGGCTCTCGCCTTCTCGTACTCGCCTAGGAGAACCCGAAGGGTAGAGTAACCCAACGAGAGCGGTTAGGTGAACATTCTGTCCAATCTGACATGTACCCTTTACCCCACACTTACCAAAGAACAAAAAGACCAGATTCCCCAGGTGTTGCTACTGTGGCGCACATCGAAGCCGCCCTAGTCGAAACGCCAGTCGAAATAGTACGTTCAAGAGCATCGTCAGGAAAGCGCGATCGCACTAAACGCTTATACCGACAACATTCTTAATAAACTGAATAAGTCGTTCATCGCCATTCTTGCAGTGTCTGTGTAGCATTCGGAATACAGCCGCTTAGGAAGGCGCGAAGCAAATCGTCTTGTTCTTGTATCTCTCCGAAATCGATCGCGTGTCTTCTTTGATAACACTAAGTCATTTAACATGGCAAGTTTATGAAATGACGAATAAAGATTAAGGGCATTACCCCAAAAGTAACGAAATGCCTCTCTCGTATGCTCATTAATCCAGTAATCGAATATATAGGTTTCTGTTTTATCGTCGTAGGTATAGCAGGTAGCACATCGCTGGAGCTGATCAATATAAGTCTCAAGTTCATTTCTTCTCTGGATTATGAGGGGTGGACGTTTCTTGTTAACAGCTTCCCGTGATATGCGGACGCGAATAGGCGGCTGGTTCTCTTCTGGGTAAATAAAATACTCAATTTCAAATTGAATATCGGGATTACCTTCAATACGCTCTTCCTCACTGATACAAGTATGAAATACTGACTGAAATATCTCAGCTATGACTTGCAAAAACTGAGATTTTCCTGAGCCATTGGGTCCAATAAGGCACAAGGGATCAAATGAAGAATAGTCATTCAATGGGCTTCGCAAGCCCACATTTACATCATCCAGTAATCCACCACAAGTCTCAGCCGCAATAATACAGACTCGCAAAAGCTTCATTGATACCTCCTCATAAAACGCATTGCATTCGTTTCTGAATCAAATATCTGGATAATGCTTGGCTCAGATTCATCAAGCAATGCAAATAATATATCCTTAATTAAATCATAATCTCCACTCATTTTTTTATTTATATCACTATACAATTCATCAAATGAAAATGTATTGTTAGGGAGTTGATGAATAAGCTTTTTTAGCGATTGACTAGATATCTTGGTCATATTGGATTTACTGCGATTGACAACTCTCTTTGGTTTATTCGGTTGTGCTGCACGTTCGGCGCGAATGCGCTCAAGTAGCACTGAAACGGGTTCGTCATTAGGATTTTGTGGCACTAACTCACCACGAAATGCTTTAGACAACAAAGTAGGTGTTAGCTGCTCGACTCGTGTAATGGCATTTTGATAGCGAGCTTCAATGCGATCGGCATAGGTTAAAAGAGTGCTAGCACGACGAACAATTTCCTGTTGCTCCTGAATAGTCGGTAGTGAAAGTTGAAGTGCCAGTAGACTTTTCTGATTTATATTTATCATAGTTGAACCCACTGCATTTGCCTCCAAAGCTTTAACAGTAGTGGGGCTAGATAGGAACAATTTAAGATAGTTAGGTAAGATTTTGGATTGAACCCTAAGAATTATAGAACCTGTACCACAAAGCCATCCTTCCTGTTCTGTTTGTACAACAGCGCAACGACCCATCACACCACGTCGTGCAATAACAATATCTCCAGCTCTAAGCTTAAAATATGCTAATTCATCGGCTTTTTTTTTTCAGAGACTGTTATATCATTTGATTCAGTTATTTTGCCATTATTAATATGTATAGGATTTATGACGGGAATACCTCCATGCACATAGTCAGCTTTATGCAATGTACTGCCAAAATGTCCGGTTTTTATTTCTATTAAAACATCTTCTAAAAATACATTTTGTATAGATAAAAGCTGAGTATTTGCACGCAAATCCTCTGTTAGCTTTCTTGATATTGCTGCTGCAATAACAGATTGTCGGAAATCTTCTAAGATGCGGGGAATTTTCTCTAGGCGATCGCGACAAACCTTCACTCGTGCAAGTAATGCATCGAGCTTATCCGCAATGCGTTTTTGTTCATTAAGAGGAGCAATCGGAATACGCATAGAAGCGATCGTTGCTCGACTAAGTTCTATTTGATTCGTTGCACCAGTAGCAAGACTTGTAATCTTTTCTTTTGTATTATGTGTCACTAGCGTTAGATTATTTGCCAGAGTTATTGCGGCAATTTGTAAGTCGTAAGCTCCAATGGGTATCCTTTTTACGTTCAAATTTATGCCTTTTATCACTCTGTACCTACAAACTGATTTCCTCTCCCAATTCTTGCACAATGCCCTGTAACTCGGCTATTGCCGCTTCCAGTTCACTGATTGCTTCCTGGGCAAGGATGGCAGGTTCAGGTAACTCGCCGTTCTCCTCTTCCCGTTCATCCTTGAGCCAGGAGATGTCTAAATTGTCGTCACGTTCAGCAATCCAGTCACGGGAAAATCGTCTAAAGCGTCCTTCTTCTCCGGTATCAGTACGCTGTGCCAAACTAGCAGAACCACCCAATGGATCATCACCAAAGAAGGCTTCAAACTCAGCAAAATGTTCACGCTTCAGCGATGTCCGCCGACCAAACTGGGGAGTGTTAGTCCGCAGGTCATATACCCACACTTCCTTCGTATTGCCTGTTTGCTTCTTACCACGGGTAAAAAACAGCACATTTGTCTTAACACCCTGAGCATAGAAAATACCAGAGGGTAAACGCAAAATCGTATGCAGATTGCATTTGTCCATCAAAGCAGCCCGGATCTGCCGTCCGACGTTGCTTTCAAACAGTACATTGTCAGGAAACACCGCAGCAGCACGACCTCCGGGCTTCAGCCCCAGGTAAATGTGTTGCAAGAAGCAAAGCTCCCGAAGAAATCAAAGCCAAAACCAATCTGAGTGCGCCCCATACCGTTCATTGTCTGGCAAATAGTCAGGTGATGATCTCCATGCTAGGTGACAGTGAAGGGAATGGTCCGGGTGGTTTTCTGCTATTGGATGAAAACTTTGACATTGCCGGACGCTGGGAAAATAAAGCGGAGGGGATGAAGTACAATTATGACTTCTGGTATCAACCCCGCCATAATATTATGGTCAGCAGTGAATGGGCTGCCCCAAACACCTTTTATCCAGGGTTTGACTTGAATGATGTGGCGGCGGGTAAATATGGACAACAGCTTAACTTTTGGGATTGGGAAACCCACGACATTATTCAAACGGTAGACTTGGGTGAAGAGGGTTTAATTCCCCTAGAAGTCCGCTTTCACCACAATCCCGGTAGCACTCACGGATACGTCGGCGCGGCGCTGAGTAGTAATATTTGGCATTGGCAGAAACACAAAGGCGAGTGGCAGGTGAGTAAGGTGGTTGATGTGCCACCTGTGGAAGTTGAGGGATGGTCTTTTCCTGTACCATCATTAATCAGCGATATACTCCTGTCCCTGGATGATCAATATCTTTATTTTGCCAACTGGTTGCACGGTGATATTCGCCAATACGATATCCGTAATCCGTCTAAACCGAAGTTAACCGGACAAGTTTGGTGTGGTGGAGTCTTGGGTAAAGCCGCCCCTGTTAACGGACATCAATGGGTGGGAGGACCGCAAATGCTGCAATTGAGTTTAGATGGCAAACGTCTCTATGCTACAAATTCTTTATTCAGCAGTTGGGATAATCAGTTTTATTCCGATATCGCCCAAAAGGGTTCCTACTTAATCCAAATTGATTGCGATACCCAAAAAGGTGGACTCTCGATTAATCCAGACTTGTACATCGATTTTGGTCAAGAACCCAATGGACCTGCCCGCGCCCATGAGATGCGCTATCCCGGCGGGGATGCTACATCCGATATTTGGATTTAGGAGTAGGGGTAAGCTGTCACGCCTTTAAATTGAGAATGGATAGCGAGCAAGATGCAAAGCCTGCGGCATGGCTTCGCTAAAGCCTGCGGCATGGCTTCGCTAAACGCATTACTTCGATAAAGCCGTTTTTGACATTAAGGTTTAAATGCCGAACAGCTTATCAACTGAACCAGAAGAAGCCCAGATTTATTTTGAGCGAGCGGCATTTTCAAGGATGCCGCTTGAGTTCTCTTTTTTAACGTTTAGCATCAAGATAGAGTGTGGTGAACAGGTATCCTTAAACGATTACGCGATCGCACTTACATTGCAGTTGAGTTGAAAAGGGTATTCAGGTGAACTACCCCAATGTCAACACGCAGAAGGAATTGATCAGCTTATCTTGAATCATGAGGGCAAAAATCTGTCACAATATAGTAGGTAGACGTTCCCATTGATGCCCTTATGCCTCAAACACACATCCGATTTGATTGGGCGATTAAAAAATTACTGAGAAACAAAGCCAACTATGGTGTTTTGGCAGGGTTTCTCAGTGAGTTATTGGGGAAACAAATTAAAATCCAATCCATCCTCGAAGGTGAAAGCAATCAACAAACCGAGGATGACAAGCTAAATCGAGTCGATATTCTGGCGGAAAATGACCAGGGGGAATTAATTCTGATTGAAGTGCAAAACAATACAGAGCAAGATTATTTTCATCGGATGCTCTACGGCACATCCAGATTAATTACCGACTTTCTGGAAAAAGGAGAACCTTACGGTAAAATCAAAAAAGTATATTCAGTCAATGTCGTCTACTTTTCTCTGGGGCAAGGCGACGATTATATTTATAAAGGGATATTAGATTTTCGGGGTTTGCATCTAGAAGACAGGTTAGGGTTATCAATCAACCAGCAGAAGTTGTTTAATATCCAAGAGGTCTATGAGATTTTTCCGGAGTATTATGTGATTAAAGTCAACAACTTTAACGAGGTAGCGAAGACGCCCTTAGATGAATGGATATATTTCCTGAAAAAGAGCCAAATCAAAGAGGAATTTACCGCCCAAGGGTTAGCGGAAGCAAAGGAGAATTTACTCGTCGATAGCTTGAGTGCAGAAGAAAGAGCCAACTACCTGAGATTTATGGAGAATCGACGCTATGAAATCAGCCTGATAGAAAGTTCGCGCTCAGAGGGAAGATTGGAAGGTTTAGAAGAGGGTAAACAGCAAGGCAAACAGCAAGAAAAGATTAACGTAGCGAGAAAACTCAAACAAAAAGGGACTGATCTTGACACTATCACAGAAGTCACAGGACTGAGTAGAAAAGAGATTGAGACACTTGATATACCGTAGGGTGGGTTTCGACTTCGCAAGAGCCCACCAACTTTAAGTGGGGCTTCCGGACAAGCCTGTGCTAGACTAGCTTTTCTTATTTGCGATCGCACAGGCACTGCCAGTCAAGAGCCGCAATCTTAATTTATCCAAAAGTCGCACCCACACCGATGACCCAAGTATTAGGATCAGAGTATTCAACGTAATCCCGATAGAGTTACGGTAATATAGCTGATCCGTTCGGACTTATAGCATCCATGGTTGTATCTCAGAATCCCTCCGTACAGAAAACGTCTAAACTTGAAGGCATAAAAGAACGCAGTAACTGCTTACGCGAACCCGTAGCCAGCGAGTTGCTGGAAGACACCACCCACTTTAGTGGTGATGCGGTACAAATTCTTAAATTTCACGGGTCTTACCAGCAAGATGACCGCGATAACCGGGTTAAAGGGCAAGAAAAAGATTATCAGTTCATGCTGCGAACCCGTTCTCCTGGCGGGTTTATCCCTCCTCAACTCTATCTGACGCTAGATCAACTCTCCGATGAATACGGGAACCATACAATGCGAGTCACCACTCGCCAAGGGTTTCAGCTTCACGGTATTCTCAAAAAGAACTTAAAGGCAACCATAGCCGCGATTGTCCGCAATCTGGGTTCCACCCTCGGCGCTTGCGGGGACTTAAATCGCAACGTCATGGCACCTCCCGCGCCGTTCAAGACTCGTCCAGAGTACCAATATGCCTGGGAGTATGCCGATAAAATTGCCGATCTGTTGACGCCTCAGACGGGCGCTTATTATGAAATTTGGCTGGATGGGGAAAAGGCAATTAGTGCTGAAGAAGCCCCAGAGGTGAAAGCGGCGCGTCAGCGTAATGGCAACGGTACGATATTCCCGGATAAAGAAGAACCAATTTATGGGGAACATTATATGCCCCGTAAGTTTAAGTGTAGTGTTACCGTTCCCGGCGATAACTCCGTTGATCTCTACACCCAAGACGTCAGTTTGGTGGTGATGATGAATCAGCAGGGAGAATTAGAAGGATTCAATGTTCTCGCGGGTGGTGGTTTAGGACGCACCCATAATAAAGAAGAAACCTTTGCCCGTATGGCTGACCCCATTGGCTATGTGGCAAAAGATGATATCTTCGACTTAATCAAAGCGATTGTGGCAACTCAGCGAGACTATGGCGATCGCGTCAATCGTCGTCATGCCCGGATGAAGTACCTGATTAATGATTGGGGCGTTGACAAATTTCGCGCCAAGGTTGAGGACTACTTCGGTAAGCCTATCGCCGCCTACAAACCCCTCCCCGCCTTTAAATACAAAGACTATCTGGGATGGAATGAGCAAGGAGACGGTAAGTTATTTTTAGGCGTCTCCATTGAGAATGGTCGGATTAAAGATGAGGGCAATTTCCAGCTCAAAACAGCTTTACGGGAAATTGTCAAGCAATTTGACCTGCCCATGCGGATGACACCCAACCACAATGCCATTCTTTATGAGATTGAAAAGGATCAGCAGCAAGCCATTGAACAGATTCTCAACCAACATGGGGTGCAAATCACCCCAGAGGGAATCGAACCCCTAGTCCGCTATTCCATGGCTTGTCCCGCCCTACCCACCTGTGGTTTAGCCATTACTGAATCAGAACGGGCAATTCCAGGAATTACGGTGCGGATTCGGGCGCTGTTGGACAAGTTGGGATTAAAGGATGAACATTTTGTCATCCGCATGACTGGATGTCCTAATGGATGTGCCAGACCTTACATGGCAGAATTAGGATTTGTGGGGAGTGCGCCTGGAAAATATCAAGTATGGTTAGGCGGTTCACCGGATCAGACAAGGTTAGCACAAGCCTATATCGAAAAACTGCCGATTGAAGAACTCGAATCCTTCCTCGAACCCATGTTTATGCAATTCAAGCAACAGCGCGAACTTGGGGAAAGTTTCGGGGATTTTTGCGATCGCGTGGGATTTGATGCGATTCGGGAGTATTCTGCCAATTACGAATTCCCTAAACCCACCAAGAAAACCCGACATCGGATTTCCCTCAACGATGATCTTTACAGCCGTCTCAAAGACGCCGCCGCCAGTCAAGGGAAGCCGATTAGCCATCTCGCCGCCGACGCGATCGAGGCGTTTCTCAATCAGTCATCGTGACATCCTCCCACACCATAATCTTTGATTTGGTGCGTTGCTCCCAACATCGCTGTTAGACATTGCTGCCCTACGCCACTTATCTAGACTAAAAGCCCCTGACAGCCCGACTTGACAGCCAATTTCTTTCCCCCAGAGTCCCTGGGTAGAGACGCGCCATGGCGCGTCTCTACGTGTTTCATAGCCTCGGTTACAGATTTCCTGTGCCGAGGCTACATCTCTATAAACCTCATAAGCTGTTCGGCATTTAAACCGTAATGTCAAGAAAAGCAAAATCCTTGTAGTGTGAGCATCTTGCTCACTACCCATTCCCAATTTAAATGCATGACAGCTTATTTGCATTCCGGACAACTATGCCATCTATCAGACAGTTCTTTTGGGACCTCAATGCGACAGTTTGGACAAGTCACAGATCTACCTCTGTGGTCAACTTCAGTGACTCCTGCTGTCGCTGTACCAGAGATCGTAGCAGTATCATTTACTGTTAAAGATCCTATCAATCAAGGATTACGTCATACAAGATCAAATGTGTCTCCTACCCTTGAAAACACCTACGCGCCCAAAGAGAAGACTACATCGGCAGATCCTTTTTCCATCACTTTAACGTTACAAGACTCATTGACTGAATCTGAACCCACCGCACTAGCTTTTTCCGAAGACAAAGAATTAGGGACTGAAAGTTACTTATATTTTGCTCCCGATACCACACCCACTCCAGCAAATAGCTATGTTTCTTTGTTGTACTCTGAAGCAATGGGTCAACTGGCACGTTCTTTCCCCATGCCAGAAGGACAATCACTCTTATCCTATTTATTTACCACCAATAATCAGTGTTTATCAGAGGGTAAAGTAAATGAGTTTTACATCAAATTGTATGAGATATTAGAGGCAGCAAACACCAATGACTGTAAGCCCGACAGTACATTTAAGTTTGACGGTTCTTTTGGCATTTATGGCTGGGAAATCTTTTATCATATCCCCTCCTTAGTGGCTTCAAAATACATCGAACAAGGAGACTATGACGCAGCTAAAAAGTGGTTTAATGCCATTTATGACCCCTCAGCTATAGCGACATGGAATGTTCTCCCCTTGCAAGATGGAATCGATCAATCAGGGATGGATCATCACAATGGGATTACCGACCCCGATGAAATCGCCTTAGATAACCCCGTTTATTACCAACAGGCAACCGCCTGTAAAACAGCATCTTTCCCTGTGGCAGCCTGAAAATATTCTTCTGCGGTGACTTGTTGGTTAAAGGCTTCGCTAACTGCTTGACTATAGGCAACGGCTCTAATAAAGCGAGAAGGGGGGGTAAAATCACCAGGGATACCTAACATTCCTGAACCCAGTAAAAAACTCCAACAATTTAGGACGATGAACTAATTTTTCAAAGTATGATTACACTTCTTACGTGAGTAAATGGCTTTAACTCAACTTAGTCCCAGCCTTTCTCCCTTACCGGAAACTGGACTTTGAGACAAAAACAGCGGACGATGACTAGATAGGGAGATAACATTTTGGATCACCAAAACCCTTGATGTACCGTAGGGTGGGCATTGCCCACCAGCCTTAATTCAGTACCATTCATCTTAAATTAGATGTAACTGATTAAATTGATCAGGTAGGGGCACGATACTATCGTGGTCTTTATCAAATCCATGCTCCCATTGCGCCTTCACATTGTTGGGTTTCGTACCTCAACCCAACCTACAACCTATCCCACAATTAACGATTCAACTGTTATGAAAAGCAGTATGACATTTAGCACCATTGTTGCATTATTCAGTGCGATGGTTGTTCTGGCTTCTATTCCCAGTGTCAGTGTATTGACTGTCTCTACCCGATCCGCTACATCTGGATTTATTCATGGTGTTTTCACCACCCTAGGAAGTGTTTTTGATGCTCAAAGCTTAATTGACCTTTATCGAATAATTATGTTAGCTTGAATAATGGTGACTTTTTTACAGAGTAAACTTGCCAATTGTCTGGCAATAAAGGGATGTCCGCCACTTTCGCGATGTATGGCGATTTGAGTGGCTTGATCAAAGGTTACGCCCATTAGTTCACCGATATCGGTTAACATTCGGGTTGTCTCCGATTGGGAAAAGGGATAGACAAAGTATTCTTTGTACAGAACAACGCGATCGCGACAAATCTGACTACCACCAACTGAGTGTAAGTATGATTGACTTTACCCTCTGGGATCAACTCCTACGCCAATACGTTGATAAAAATGGTCGCGTCAATTATCAGGATTGGTCACAGCAGTCATACCAAACTCTGATGAATTGGCTATGGACTGTAGAACAACTTGACCCAAAATCTCTCTCGAATACCGATGAACGATTAGCGTTATGGATTAACCTCTACAATGCTTCTGTGATTGCTTCGGTTTTGGCACGCTACCCGATAAACTCCATCCTACCCCGGATTTTCGGTATCCAAAACTGGTTAGCCTTTCTCTGGTTCTTCAGCCATCCTTTGCCACCCAGTCGCCGTTACAGCCTTAATCAAATCGAACATAAAATCCTTCGTCGCGAATTCAACGAACCCCGCATCCATTTTGCCTTGGTTTGTGCGGCGATTGGCTGTCCCTTGCTTCGTCCTGGTGCTTATTGGACAGAATCAGTACGCAGCCAATTAGAGGAAGACGCCAGCCGCTTTATCAATAATCCCAATAAAGTTCGATACGATCAATCGAATCAAATCCTTTATTGTAGTCGCATCTTTAAATGGTACGGGGATGACTTTCTCAAAATTGCTGACTCCATCCCCGATTATATCCGCGCTTACCTGAAAACTGAGAGTGCGATCGCGTCTAATACTCCCATTATCTACTTGGACTACGACTGGACACTTAACGATCAGCGAATATCATAGTAAAATTTTTTCAGATAAGCTGCGGGCATCCCCAAACCCCACAAGAAACCCACAGAAACGTAAATCGCCGTTGCTTTCAGCGATCCCCAACGTGCCACCCGGCGATCAGAACTCTGAACTACCCGATTCACCAAACGAATTCGTCCCCGCTTGACCAACTTCAAACACAAATCCGCCTCTTCCATAATCGGTAACATGGGATCAAACCCACCACATTTCCAGAAATCAAGGCGGCGAACAAATATCACTTGATCCCCAAACAGCAAGCGCAATCCTCGACCAAATAAATGAGGTCGAAACAATAGAGGCGCGTAGTAAGTTTTCAGGTAATTATGCAACGAGATTCCCCAGCGCGTCGTTCTTGAACCCGCCATCAGGGAGATAAATCCGCCACAGACAACTGTTGGATCAGTTAAAGTCTGTTGGATCACTGATATTAAATCATCTGGCACTAATGTGTCAGCATGAAGAAAACAGAGAATTTCTCCCTTTGCCTGTTGTGCGCCTTGGTTCATCTGGATCGAACGTCCAGCGTCCTTACAGAGTATAACCTGTACTCCGGCGGATGACGCGATCGCGACGGTCTTGTCTTCACTTCCACCATCCACCACAATCACCTCTAAAGCAGGAGGCGTCAGTACATTGAGATGGCGCAAGGTGCGTTGTAAACAACTTGCCTCATTCAGAGTGGGAATGATAATAGACACAGAAGATGACATGATTGATCGATAGTGTTGGTCTCAGTAGTCGGCAAAAGTATTGTAATGAAAAATCAACCCCGAAAACGAAATGATTTAGAGTTTTACGACCGAATGGCTGACCGATGGTGGCAGCCGGATGAAAAAATCTATACCCTTTCTTATCTAAATTTACCTCGCTTTGCTTTTTTTGATCGTTATGTTAAAGAATGGCAAGGATTGAAGGTTTTAGATGTCGGCTGTGGCGGGGGGTATTCTTGTGAGTTTATGGCGGCAAAAGGGGCAATTGTCAGTGGAATTGACCGCTCTGATCCATGCATTATCAGCGCTCGCAACCATGCAGCGACTCAGGGATGGGTGATTGACTATAGAGTTGGGCAAGCCGAAACTCTACCTTGGCAGAATGATACCTTTGATGCTGTCATTTGTGTGGATGTCTTAGAACATGTTGTCGATTGGCAAAAGACAGTTGCAGAAATTTATCGAGTTTTGCAACCTCAGGGATACTTCTTTTTTGACACAATTAACCGTAACTTAAAATCAAAATTCATATTTATACATTTGCTCGAAGATATATTACAAGAAATCCCCAGTGGTGTGCATGATTGGCACAAGTTTATTCAACCACAAGAATTACAATACTGTTTAGGGCAAGTTGGTTTTAGTGATATATACATTAAAGGATTTGACTTATTCGGGGTTTCCTTTTATCAAAACATTCGTGCCTATATCCACTATAAAAATACGGGAGGATTTAAAGCTAAAATTAGTGAGGACACATCGCTGATGTATATTGGGAAAGCCATGAAAAGCAAAGAGTAAAATGCAGAATGAAATCTTTAAAATTATTGAGTGCTGGCTGAATAAGTTTTTGAATAAGGGGAGGAGACCCTTCACATAGAATAGAGAAGTGGAAACGTTGTTGTAGTGCGAGCGTCTCGCTCGCTACTAAGTGGGTGGACACTTGGCTTATCTTCGGTGGAAAGAGAATCAAACTCATCAAAAACCTTGCACCGCTATCAGGAAAAATGTACCCCTGCTCCCCCATCTCCCCCAGCTTCAAGAGCTTCAAGAGCTCCCCATCTCCCCCATACTTATTCAGCAAGCCCTATTTAGTGGATGAGTTCTAGCCGGATAAGCCGACCATTCCCATATCGAACCGGCATAGTTTTTCACACAGGTATATCCTAACTCTGTCAGCACCGCGACAAAAAAAGCAGAGCGCACACCCCCTGTACAATAGGTAGCAATGGGAGTATCGCGATCGCATCCCCGTTGCTGTAGCCGAGTCATAATTTCCTCTGGGGAAAGTAAGTAACCTCTTTTATCCATCAAATCCCGGAAGTGGAAAGGTACAGCACCAGGAATATGTCCACCCCGTTTTTCACAGTAGGGGGTAGCACCAGCAAATTCTTCAGGTGAACGGCTATCAATGACTACATAGGCTTGAGTTGTCAAATTTTCTTGCAGTTGATGGCGCTGAATCGTCCATAATGGTGTAGGTTTGACCACAAAGTCTCCGGGTGCTGGACGAGTCACTCCCCAAACCGTGGGAACTCCCACAGAAACCAGCGCCGCCTGTCCGCCATTGACTAAAGCCGCTTGCGGGTGTCCCAGAGTCCGTAACATCCACACCACGCGCCCCTCTTCGCCAAAGTTATTAGGAGGATTGCCAATCACGATAACAGGTTTATGGTTACAGATACCTAACCGCCGCAGTTTTTGTTCGAGTATCTTTGAGTCTTTGATCAGTTTTCCATTAGGGGGTAACAGTTGCTCTAAGAATTGCCACCATCCCAGCCAAACCGCACCAGGAACATGACTGAAAAACCAGGACATCGGCTGGCGGACATCTAGCACAGTTGTGGCGTTTTGTTCGATGAGTCCCTTGGCTTCGGCTGCATTGACGACCCAGCGATGTTGCAGTTGGCTCATGATTGGATTGCTTATAGGAAGATGTATAAGGGCGGGTTTTGTTGTGCCATTATCGGTGAAAGCTGACTTTAGTCCCTAAACCCGCCCCTACAGTGGCTAAGGGAAAACCCGACAATTGACTTTTCAAATCCCCAGAATAGAATGGTGGTCGGTTGTACAGATCAACCCAAAGTAAGATTCCCACTCAGGAGACCCATACTATGATCGTCGATCTATTGAGCCGCAAGCAGACTCACTTCGTCTTGTGGCGTCCGGGTATATCCCAACCACCGCCCAGGGTTTACATTGCGAAACCTTCAGCTAAGGCTTCAGATCGATTCGAGAAAGTCGGGGAATACCCCCTCAGCCAATCTCCAGACTTCCCTGAGCTGTGGGAAGTCTCGGCTCAAGCCTGTGGTTTAACAGAAGGGCAAGTTTACCTGTACTGGTTTAAAATCCACAACACTGAACCCTATAACCCAGACAATATTAACAAAGTTCTCTATTGCACCGATCCAACCGCCACAACTGTAGACCGCCGGATAATCGCCCCCATTCCTGAAGAGGAAGGCGGTATTGCCAGTCATGATCCGGCTAGTGTTATTTTGTATCAGAATGGCGCACTAACGCCCTGTGATCCGGGCGGACAAACGGTGAACTGGGAAGGAGAACCTCCATTAGACGCCCTACCCGCGAACAATCAACTGGTTATCTATGAACTACCAACCCGTTGGACTCAAGGAAAAACAGAGGACAATCGAGAGGTCGGAATCGGTACGTTTCAGGATGTGCTGTCTTTATTGCAACCCCAAGCCACGTCTCCTAATTATTGCCATGTTGAGGCGTTAACAGCAGGGAAAGCGCATCTGGCGGAACTAGGAGTCAATGCCTTAGAATTATTGCCCCCAGCCGATAGCGATGACAAGCTGGAATGGGGATATGGTACAGCTAACTTTTTTGCCGCTGATTTTGATTTAGGACATCCAGAGGGTCAAGATGCGCCAACCGCATCCACTGATTTAGCCAATCTAATTAAAGTATGTCACCAATTGGGGATGCGTTTCTTTGCCGATATAGTGATGGCGTTTTCCCGAAATAATCCGTATCAAAACATCAACTTTCTGGATTTTTACGTCCAATGGCGACCAGCGGGCGATCCCCAACGTGATCCTGAACAAGTGGGTCGCAATGGTTTTGGCGGTGATTTATTTAAGTACAACTATTGGATTGAAGGTTATCATCCAATTCTGGGCAAAAAATCTTGGTTTGTGCCCGCCCGTGAATATATGAAAGCGTATATGGCTCATTGGCTAAACTACTATCGGGTGGATGGTTTGCGACTGGATAGTGTTAATAATGTAGGGAATTATGACTTTTTGCAGCAATTCCGAGAGTTAGCCCGCACACTTTGGGAAAAACGGGGCGGTTCAAGTAAGCACTTTTTGGTTGTTGGTGAAGAATTAAGTGTCCCCTTAGCCTTGGTTCACCAAAATCGCTTAGATGGACTCTGGAACGAAAAGTTTAAGCAGATTCTGCGACAGGTCATTTTAGGCAAGAATGCCTTTAATGATTCTAGCTTTGAATGGAGTGTTCGCAAACTTATTGATTGTCGTTTCCTTGGTTTCACCGATAGCGCCCAAGCGGTGAATTATCTCACCTCTCATGATGTGGGTGGCTTGGGAAATGAGCGATTCTATAACTACCTAATTAATAATGGAGTTTACGATACTGAACCCCGAATTAAGCTAGCATTTGTTTGTCTTTTAACCGCCGTTGGTATTCCGATGATTTTGGCAGGGGATGAATTTGGGGATCAGCAAGATTTGGATATTAGTGATGAACATGCGGCTCATAAACAGGTTGACCCAGTTAACTATAGTCGAGTCCAAGAAGATTGGCGACAACGTATCTTCCAGTATGTGGCGCGGTTGGTTCGTTTCCGCACCTCATCAAAGGCGTTAGCGGTGAATGATAATGAGTTTATTCATGCTGATTTCCATGAAGGTAAACGGGTTTTAGTCTGGCGGCGTGGCAAAAAGGCGGATGAATACGTGATTGTCGTGGCTAATTTCTCAGACTATGGAACTCCTGTAGGTTCTGAATATAAAGTCCCGAATTGGTCCGCCACTCCAGACGGTAAGCAGTGGAAAGAAATCACCCAAGACCGCATCGTTCCTCCTGAATGGGTGGGCAGAGAACCGATTTTTCCCTGGGAAGCAAAGGTTTATGCTCTGATTTAATTTTTTTAAACGGTAACATAAGCTACTAAATTATCCCTGATTTAACCTTGTAGACGTTCCCTCCCCCTCACCACAGCACTTATTCAGCAAGCCCTAAGTTATCAGAGTTGGTGGGGTGGTGCGATCGCGCAGCTTGTAGCTTGTCGTCGGGAACCTTAGCCCTAGATTCCGCCCTAGCAACAGGGGTCAATTTTTTATCCTTTAATGTAAAAATATATTAATAATACACCGAGTAAAAATAATTCAAGATTCCCATCTTGTTGAATTATAAATAATATCTTGAATAGATAAAAAGTTTACTCTTTTAATGCCTTGAGCCTGCCCCGCGATTAAAACCAAGGGTCAAGGTTAAGGGGAATTATAGATTGAGTTAATTTACCTAGTATTTCTCAAGCAATTCTGACTCAGGACTAATCTGAACTTTAGGAAACTGAGTCTTTTGTAAAGCTTTGTCGAAAAATTACCTGAAATAGTCAATTTACCTCCGAGTCCTCTAGACAAACATACGGAAGTAAGTTAGTCTGTATTACAGGTTGTCTAACGTGTAAGACAACGCCGAAAAATTCAACTCTGACCGATCAGGAGTCAAATGTGCCGAACCAACCAACTGCACATTTTAATTCTCCCCAAAAAGAGTTGAGCCAAGTAAGGGACCTCTACCACTCGCGATTGACTAATTTTGAATCTCTCAGGTTTTGGATGACTGAATGCGCCAACGGCTTCATTGCATAACGCTGAAGAACTCCAAGCTTAATTTGAGGGATACAGGGTGTTCATTCATCAGACCAGCATCTATAATTCCAGGTCTGATATCGCTCAGAGCGCTGTAGTGATTGCACTCCTGTTTAGTTCCCTGATAGAGAAATTTCAAAATCTTCTGAGAGTTGGCAAAGATAGTCTTTTTTAGACGAAAAAACTTTGTCTAACTAAGGTTTCAGGGTGATGTTCCCTTCAAAAGCGACTGAAGTCTAACGCGGGTATAAAACACCGACATTATTAGACATTCCCGGCTTTTGTTAAACCCTTAGTCATAGCAAGAAACCGATGACGGCTAGACAAATTCCCTCTGTAATCTCAACTCCAACGCTCTCTTCCCTAGAGCAAGTTCGGTCTCTTAGAACCTTGCAGCGATTTCAGTTTAGCGGTGAACTGGTGTTCAACGATCCAAAGGGACACCAATGGATCTTTTTTTTGCACCTAGGCGGTATCCTTTATGCCACAGGAGGAGTTCATCCGGTGAGACGGTGGCAACGTAATTTAGCCATTCACTGCCCTCAAATTTTGACTCATCCTGACACAATTCGGCGTGATCTAGCCAGTATCGATTCAAAAACGTGCTGGGACTATCAGCTATTGTGTCTCTGGGTCAAGCAGCGACGAATCACTCCCAAACAAGCCGCCAATATGATTCGTGCTGTGCTGACTGAAGTTGTGTTCGATCTCGTGCAAGCGAAGCAAGTAACCCATCAAATCCAGCATAATTATTCGTTACCCACGAAACTGGTTTTGATTGAAATTAATCAAGCGATCGCACAAGTCCAATCTTTGTGGCAAACTTGGCACAATACCCAGCTTGGGGAGTATTCTCCCAATCAAGCTCCGGTGATTAAACAACCGGAACAGTTACGAAACAACCGTTCCGTCGAGGTTTACCAAACATTAACTAACTTACTCGATGGACACCATACATTACGTGACTTAGCCGTAAAACAGCGTCGGCATGTTGGGGATATTGCTCAAGCGTTAATGCCTTACCTGAAATCAGGCTGGGTAGAACTAACTAACATTCCCGATTTACCAGCACCCACTCCCAATACGGCAAGGAATAGAGAAAATGTTGGTGCTGACAAGCAGGAAAGCAGAGAAAAATGTAGAGACGAGCCACGGCAAGTCTTGCCACGGCAAGTATTGCCACGGCGCGTCTTAGAGCCAGGGCAAGAGAAGGTTAAAGCTTATCCCACGGGTATTACTCCCACTTCTGGGAAAGCCAATGTGCCGAAAACACCGCTCACAAGCGCAAACGCAACCTCAACTAAATCCCTGGTTGCTTGTGTAGATGACAGTCGTTGGGTGATTCACACCATGGAAAAAGTAATCGGGGCGGCAGGTTACCGATTTCTTGGTGTGGAAAATGCCTTGCGAGCCATTCCCACTCTTTTGGTACGCAAACCCGATTTAATCTTTTTAGACCTGGTGATGCCAAATGTCAACGGATATGAGCTTTGCACTCAATTACGCAAACTGTCCTGTTTTCAAAACACGCCGATTGTCTTTTTAACCGGAAAAGACGGGGCAGCAGATCGACTTCACGCCAAGTTTGTTGGAGCCTCGGATTTCTTGAGCAAACCTTTAAATTCTAGGGATCTGCTCACTGTACTCCATAAACATATAAAACAGGGTGTCTGTTGATTGTTCATCGTTCATTGCTCATTGTCCGTCATGATGAGTAAACGTACAGCGAACAATTACTATCATTGACCAATTTCCTTTGTATTCATTAGGTAGGTAATTACCATGGGAACAGCTCTAGTTGTTGAAGATTCCTCAACGGACATGCAAATTATTACCAGTTGCTTACAGCAAGGTGGTATCAATGTCTTGGTTGCCCATAGTGGCGAAGAGGCTTTGGCTAAAATTAGCACGCAAAAACCGGATGTGATTATTTTAGACATCGTGCTACCGGGTCGCAGTGGTTTTGAAGTCTGCCGTGAATTGAAAACGGCGGCTGAAACTAGCAATATTCCTGTCGTTATTTGTTCGACAAAAGGAGGCGAAATGGATAAATTTTGGGGCATGAAACAGGGAGCAGATGCTTACCTGGCTAAACCTGTGGATCAAAATGAGCTTGTCCGAACAGTTAAACAGCTCATTCGCCCCTAATTAAAACGGTTCGTAGTCAGCACTTTAGTGCTGGTAAGTCCAGCAGAAGGCACTCAAGTGCCTACTACAAACAAAACAGTTCGTAGTCAGCACTTTAGTGCTGGTAAGTCAAGCAGAAGGCACTCAAGTGCCTACTACAAACAAAACGGTTCGTAGTCAGCACTTT
>NZ_JBKHHI010000028.1:0-27698 GCF_046539235.1 Coleofasciculus sp. | reverse complement strand
TCATCAAGATTTGTGGCAGGTGGAGGGTGTGTATTCAACGTTGATTCAAAATCAAGGGTAAGTTTGTCATTTGTTAGTTGTCATTTGTAAAGGGTTCCTTCGCAACGCTTTTTTGGAATGGTGTATCTGTAGGGGCGGGTTTCACAACTATCTTTTCGGTTGTACCTAAATGCGACTAAACCCGCCCCTTTCGCCGAGTTTACAGCAGTTTGCTCTGCTATGCGGTACATTGTTGATCCCCCTAAATCCCCCTTAAAAAGGGGGACTTTGATCTACTGTACTTTATTACATAAAAAGCGTTGTATGACTTGAATTTAACTATTGCCAAAACCAACCTAATACCGAATAAGTAGTCGGACAAAAGTAAATGGCACGCTCCGAAGCAAGTGCAAGTCAATCGTCCTCAAACCCTTACTGTTCCCTGTTCCCTATTCCCTATTCCCTATTCCCTATTCCCTATTCCTACTTCAAAACCCATGATTTCACCAACCATTCGAGAATTACCGGGACAAGTTTACAAAATTAACGGAAATCAGCCATTCTTATTAGATGACCCGCAGACGGTTTGGCTGGTGCAGTCGGGTTCTGTTGCCCTATTTGCCGTTAAGGTAAACCAAGGTGTGATAGAAGGAATTCGGCGTTATCTATTTAGTTGTGACTCTGGCGCGGCACTTTTTGGCACCGCTTCTGGGTCTTTTCGCCAGTTGTTGGTTGTACCGATTGGGGAGACCGAGCTGCTAAAATTGGACGGGGCATGGTTTCGCCAGTTAATTACCAAGGGGGATGACAACCTAAGGAACTGGATAGCGGCTTGGCTTCAACAGGTTTATACTGTATGCTGCGATCGCGAAACCGAGAGCCGATGTCAGGGAGTTGCCGAAATTACGTCTAAACCCGATGCGCTGGTGGAAACGTTATCCCAGGTTCATGGTCAGTTATTTGACCAGATTCAGCGCCAGGAAGAACGAGAGTACCGCGAACAACAGCAACGCCTGGAAGCCGAGGAATGTCTGAATCGTCAGGTAAATGCCCAAGCTATCGGGGAATTAGCATCAACCTTGGCAACCCCAGCCACCTCCGATTCCCTGAACCCTTCACCCTTGTTAGTGGCGGCGGGTGCAGTGGGAAAAGCGTTGGGTGTCCCCATCCGCCCTGGGAGTCAATCGGAAGATGTCCAGCGGCTGAGGGAACCCTTGGAGGCGATTATGCGAGCCTCTCGGATTCAGATGCGGCGGGTGTTGTTGCGAGAGGATTGGTGGAAAAAGGATTGTGGGGCTTTAGTTGCCTACAGACAGTGTGATAATCAGCTTGTTGTGCTGTTGCCCAGGAAAGCCACGGGCTATGATATCTTTGACCCCGTGCTGGGGACTCGCACAGCGGTAACTGCCCGGAATGCCTCAACCTTGACGGCTTTTGCCTGGATGTTTTATCGGACGCTGCCGGATAAGGTGCTGACGGCGTGGGATGTCTTGCAGTTTAGCATAAAGGGGCGGGCTCAGGACTTGCCCATGGTTCTTTGCACCGGTATAGCCGCAACAGTGTTGGGTATGCTGACGCCTCAAGCTACGGCTATTTTAATGGATCAGGCGATTCCGAATAGCGATCGCACTTTATTATGGCAAGTTGGGGCGGGACTGTTGGTGGCGGCGATGGGAATGGCGTTGTTTCTGTTTGCTCAAGGGTTGGCGCTGCTACGAGTGGAAACGGTGGCTGATACCTCTACCCAAGCGGCTGTCTGGGAGCGATTGCTGAATTTACCGGTCTATTTTTTCCGTCGCTACAGTGCAGGGAACTTACAGTCTCGCGTCGCCTCCATTAGTCAAATCCGCCGCCAACTCGGTGGTACGACGGTGATTCATTTTATTGGCGCTGGGTTGGCATTGCTGAATTTGGCGCTGTTATTTTACTATAGTGCGCCGTTGGCTTGGGTGGCGGTTGTCGTGGCGGTGGTGGCAATTGCCTTGACTCTGATCGCGAGTTCCTTGCTGGTGGGTAAAACCTATCGACTGCTAACCCTACAGGGGACGATTTTCGGACAGACGGTGCAGTTGATTAACGGTATGGCGAAACTCCGCATCGCCGGTGCCCAAGGGCGGGCGTTTGCGACGTGGAGTAACAACTATAGTCGCCAAGTGAAGCTGAATCTGAGTACGCAGCAGATTAAGGATAGTGTGACGCTGTTCAATACGGTCATGCCTACCCTAGCATCGGGGCTACTGTTTGGGTTGACGATGCAACGGCTGGAGGCGGCGGAAACCCCAGGCAATGTGGGACTCTCCATTGGCACGTTTTTGGCGTTCAACACGGCATTTGGCACGTTTATTAAAGGGGTTACGGATTTAAGTAACACAACGCTGGATGTTTTGCAAGTGATTCCCCAATGGCAACGTCTCCAGCCGATTGTCGAGACAAGACCTGAGGTGAGTTTAAGCAAGGCAGATCCTGGTAAACTGATGGGTAGAATTAGGGTTAATCAGGTGAGCTTCCGCTACCGGGATGATGCTCCCCTGATCCTGGATAATTTGAGTATTCATGCCGAACCTGGGGAATTTATTGCCATTGTCGGGCGTTCTGGGAGTGGGAAATCGACGCTGTTTCGATTATTGTTGGGATTTGAAACCCCGGAGTCGGGAACGATTGATTATGATGGTCAAGCCTTATCTGGGCTAGATATTAACGCCGTGCGCCGACAGTTGGGTGTGGTGCTGCAAAATGGTCGGATTTTGTCTGGGAGCATTTTTGAGAACATTGCCAGTGGGGTTCAAATTACGTTGGATGAAGCCTGGGACGCGGCGCGGATGGCGGGGTTAGCGGATGATATTGCCGCAATGCCGATGGAAATGCATACGGTAATTAGTGAGGGGGGCGGGAATTTGTCGGGGGGACAACAGCAACGGTTATTGATAGCCAGGGCGTTGGTCTTGAAACCGCGAATTTTACTCTTTGATGAGGCGACCAGTGCGTTAGATAATCGCACTCAAGGGATTGTCAGTGCAAGTTTGGATCAGTTACAGGTGACTCGGCTAGTGATTGCCCATCGACTCAGCACGATTCGCCATGCTCACCGTATCTATGTTATTGAAGGGGGGCGGATCGTGCAACAGGGAACGTTTGAGGAGTTGGCGGCGGTGGAGGGGCTATTTGCTCAGTTGATGGTTCGGCAAATGGTTTAGCAAGAGGCGATTGAAATCGCTGCTACACAAACCAAGTCCGCCTGCGCGGACTGGTTGATAATGGGGGTCGCTAACCCGGATTTGGCATATTACGGGTACGGGTGGTATCCCGTTTTGCCCTGGGGATCTTTAAGATACACCTGATCAGACACCGTTAAATCATCACAACTGTCTGATTATCGGGATGGTATTGCAGTTTTCAGCAAGTTAGTTGGCGCAATTGCACCAAAACTCTAACTGGAATGTGTCTGTAACTTTGCAGAAACGGTTGATGCATCACTTGTTTGTTTTTTTTATAGTTGTAATCAAAGAGCAGTTTCCCTGCCATCTGAAGAACAAAAAAGCACCTGAAACTCTCTTTGAATCTCTAGTAATTTAGGTTGATATATCCATCAATGTACACAACAGAAAACCCAGACTATGATGTCGTAATTATGGGTGCGGGATTTGCCGGCGTATGCCAAGCCCGACATCTCCTGCTCAAAATCCCAAACATTCGGGTTGCTTTAATCGATCCGCGACCGGAAGAGCGAACAGAAAAAGATCTGAAAATTGGCGAGTCAACCGTTGAAGTATCGGCTATGTTCCTCTGCCGGGAATTGGGTCTCTACGAATACTTGATTGAACATCAGGTTCCCAAACACGGGCTTAATTTCCATTGGCCCAAAGACCAAGCAACTACGGATTCCATTGACGACTACTATAGCCTATGGACTCCTCTGAATCCCCCTATACCTAGCTTTCAAATTGATCGAGCAAAGTTAGAGCAAGATTTGCTCAAGATGAATAAAGATTTAGGCGCTGTCTTCTACAACGGCAGAGTGACCAACGTTAATTTGACACCAGCTGATGCAGTGAATAGCGTCTATGTCAAGCTTGACACCGGGGAAATAGAACTCAAGGCTAAGCATATTATTGATGCTGCTGGTCGCCGTTTTATTATCGGGCGTAAGGCTGACAATCTCATCCTTGAGCCGGAAAATCTCTTGGGTCTGAACACTGGCTCGGCATGGGTGCGGATTAAAAATGTAGACCGTACCATCTTTGATGATGGCTATGACCCGGCGGGGGGAGTAGCAAGCCATTACTATGGCACCAATCATTTCTTTGGTCATGGTCACTGGCTATGGATGATTCCAATTGATAAACAATCAATGGAATTATCCATTGGAGTTATTCACCATCATGATGTGATTCCGGCACAAGACATCAACACCTTGGACAAATTTTATCGTTTTCTGGAGAAGAACCATAACCTACTTTATCGTCTCGTAAAAAGTGGTGAAGGCATAGACTTTCATTATTGGCCCAAGATAGCCCATGCTAGCAAAACTGTCTTGTCTCAAGATAACTGGTATGTGATTGGCGATGCCGCTGCCATGTTTGATGCTTTTTATTCAACGGGAATGACTTCAATTGCCTTCACTATTGAAACCGTAACAGAAGTCATCCGTGCTAAGCTGGCGGGCGAGGAAGATGCAGAGGAAAAGCGAACTCTTTACAATGAATTCAACCTCAAAAATATGCGCAATACCAATCGTCTTTACTACCAGCACAATAAGCAGCTTGGTAATGCTAGCATCATGAGCTATCGCATCTATCTCGAATATATGCATTGGTTTGGCATTGTTTTGCCTATCTATGCGGGCAAATGGCATCTAAACCTGAAATTCCTCTCCACTTTTGTCAAGACGGCTCCACTTCAGACAAAAATCATTATTGACATATACGATCAGCTCAGCCAATTAGTCGATTCAGATTCAAACATCGGGCTGATGAACTGTTACCAAACCCACCAATTGCTTGGCGACTATATTCCATTGAAAGAATTTGATGGCTTCTTAGACGAGGTGAGGTTTGAGCCATACCGGAACAACATCTTTGGCTCGATTAAGTCCACCTATTTCTACCTGGCAATCTGGTACGCCAAGTTCCGATGGAAAGGCTTTGGTTTTTTCGGGTTAATTAGTCCCAAACACATCTACCGTGTCTGCCAATTACTGGTTTTGTCGGGTCGCTTGGCTTTGGTCGAAGCTATCTACAAATACAAGACAAAAGGGTTGCCTAGCAACAGCAAAATTGCTCAGATGCAGCAGGAATTCAAGAGTTATCAATACAAACCTGAACTGCAACCTTGGGGCGAGAACACAATTTGATGGCGAAGTGTTGCCCAAGCTATTTCCAAACCTGATTTTCTGTACTCAGTACATAAGTTCTAACTCAATACCCTTAAAGAGGTTTTATGACTCACCATCCATTAGAGAGCATCCATACGCCGGAAAAAGAACCAATCGCGATCATTGGCATCGGCTGTCGTTTTCCGGGCAATGCTAACGATCCAGAATCTTTCTGGAACCTGCTGCGAGACGGTGTAGATGCCATCACTGAGGTGCCAGAGGATCGTTGGAACCTACGCACATTCTACGACCCGGATCGGCAAAAACCAGGCAAACTCTATACTCGCTGGGGCGGATTCATTGAACGCATCGACCAATTTGATGCTGAATTCTTCGGCATTTCCCCACGAGAGGCAGCGCTTATCGATCCGCAGCAACGGTTGCTGCTGGAGGTAACCTGGGAAGCCCTAGAGGATGCCGGACAGGTGCCAGAACGGCTGGCTGGCTCCAACACCGGTGTATTTGTCGGTCTCTACATCCACGATTACCAACATATTCAGTTGGATAGTAGCGCACGTCATTTAATTGGCGCTCAAATGACTACGGGTACGGCAATGAGCATCGCCGCCAACCGCATTTCCTATGTCTTTGATTTTCATGGACCAAGTATGGCACTGGATACTGCCTGCTCCTCCTCTCTAGTCGCGGTTCATCTTGCCTGTCAAAGTATCTGGAATGGTGAGTCTACTCTGGCTGTAGCAGGAGGTGTGAATGCCATCTTGAAGCCGGACATGACCATAGGCATGAGTAAGGCATCGATGCTTTCTCCTGATGGTCATTGTAAAAGTTTTGATGCAGCCGCTAACGGTTTTGCTCGAGGCGAAGGGTCTGGCATCGCCATCTTAAAGCCTTTATCTCAGGCTATAGTTGATCAAGATCCGATTTATGCCGTCATCCGAGGCAGTGCTGTGAACCAGGATGGTCACACCAATGGCATCACGGTTCCCAATGGGCAGGCTCAAGAAGCCGCAATCCGAACGGCTTGTCAGCAGGCAGGAGTGTCTCCTGAGCAGATACAGTATGTAGAGGCTCATGGGACGGGGACAGCCGTTGGCGATCCAATTGAGGCGAACGCCCTAGGAGCAGTACTAGGTCGCAATCGTCCTGCGGGAAATCACTGCGTTATTGGTTCAGTCAAGAGCAACATTGGACATCTCGAATCAGCCGCAGGCATTACTGGCTTGATCAAAACAGTCCTAGCTCTGAAGCATCGCCAGATTCCACCCAATCTCCATTTTCATACACCCAATCCAAAAATTCCGTTTGAGGAACTGCAGTTGCGGGTGCCCCAGACCTTAGAACCGTGGCCCGAAAACGGCAATGGTCGGCGTCTGGCGGGCGTGAATTCCTTCGGGTTCGGTGGCACCAATGCCCATGTCGTTCTGGAAGCGATAGATACCTACCTAGGCACGTCTCTACCCCAACCCTCCGATGCCCAAACCCAGGAGAACGCCTCAACACAGGCGCGATCGCTGCTGCTGCCCCTATCGGCTCGCTGTGCGGAAGCGTTGCCAGCCGTGGCACGAGTCACCCGTGACTTTTTAACGACGCCAGACTCCAGTTCTCATGTCTCATTACAAGACATTTGCTACACCGCCAGTTTACGCCGAGGTCATCATGACCATCGGTTAACCCTAGTGGCTGACTCTAAACAAAAGCTGGCAGAACACCTAGAAGCCTTTTTGGCAGGAGAAACCCGTCTGGGTATGTCTTCCGCTCGCTTGGTGCCGGGTCAATCACCTCAACTCGCTTTTGTGTTCTCAGGTATGGGTCCACAGTGGTGGGCAATGGGGCGTCAGCTTTTAGAGCAAGAGCCGATATTCCAGCAGACTGTCCAACGGTGTGACAGCTTGCTCCGACACTATACACCTTGGTCTTTGTGCAAAGAACTGACCGCCCCAGAGGAGCAATCGCGGATCAATGAAACTCAAATCGCTCAGCCAGCAATCTTTGCTGTGCAGGTTGGTTTGGCAGCATTATGGCGTTCCTGGGGCATTACTCCCGATGCGATTGTGGGTCACAGTGTTGGCGAAGTAGCAGCTGCCCATGTAGCTGGGGTTCTGACTCTCGAAGATGCGATCCGAATCATCTTCCAGCGCAGCCGGATACAAGCCAAAGCCGCAGGTCAAGGCAAGATGCTGGCGGTTGGGCTGTCTTCACAGGAGGCTGAACACCTATTAGCCGGATACACTGAAAAAGTTTCCATCGCAGCCATCAACAGCCCTAATGCTCTCACCCTCGCTGGAGATAGCGCTGCCTTAGAAAACATTGCCCAATCTTTAGAGCAAAAACAGGTTTTCTGTCGGTTCCTGAAAGTGGAAGTACCGTATCACAGCCCCTTGATGGAACCTTTAAAACCCGAGTTAGTAGAGTCCTTGCAAGGCATTAATCCTCAACCCCCGACTATTCCCTTGTTTTCTACCGTCCTCGGTCAAGCGGTTGCCGGTTCCGAATTGGATGCTGGTTACTGGGCACAAAACATGAGGAATCCCGTTCTGTTTGCCCCGGCAATCAATGAACTGATCCAAGCCGATTATAACCTCTTCCTCGAAATCAGTGCCCATCCCGTTCTAGCGTCTTCTATCTCTGAGTGCCTTACACAGCTAGGCAAAAAGGGAACGGTACTTCCTTCCCTGCGGCGTAAAGAACCGGAACGAGTGGTCATGCTGGGGTCTCTCGGTAAACTCTACACTTTGGGATACCCTGTTGATTGGAACCAGCTCTATCCGGAAGCAGGGCATCTGGTGCGGCTACCTTCGTATCCGTGGCAGCGAGAGCGTTATTGGCAAGAGTCCGAAGCATCGCAACAAGCCCGACTCGGACAACCGTTTCGGCGAGCTATGCTCTCGACACAAGTCCATCCCCTGCTAGGATACTCGATGAACTCAGCTCAACCGATGTGGGATGGCTCAATTGATACGCAACAACTCACCTATCTGAATGACCATCGCGTCCAAGGGGCTGTGGTGTATCCTGGAGCCGCCTACGTGGAAATGGCTTTGGCTACTGCCAAGGAAACCTTCAGGCAGGAGTCTTGTGTGGTGGAGGAGATTAAGTTTCAAAAAGCGCTTTTCTTGCCCGATAATGA
Source organism: Coleofasciculus sp. (assembly GCF_046539235.1). GTDB lineage: Bacteria > Cyanobacteriota > Cyanobacteriia > Cyanobacteriales > Coleofasciculaceae > Coleofasciculus. The sequence goes on along the minus strand of NZ_JBKHHI010000028.1, from coordinate 19,260 downwards.
TCCACCCACACTACAGTTGATTCTCGACCCAAACGAAAAGTCGTTCGATATCTACAGCCGAGCCAAAGATAGTGAAAAATCTTGGCTGCGACATGCGACTGGCAAGCTGATTCACCATCAAAATAATAATGTCCCCAAGCCAGTCAATCTGGATGAGATTCGCAACCGTTGCACCAACGAAATTGCCAAACGTGATTGCTATGAGCAATTCCAGGAAATAGGACTTCAGTATGGTCCGTATTTCCAGGGCATTGAGCAACTTTTGTGTGGCGAAGGGGAATCGTTGGGTCAGCTTCGGGTGTCTGAGAGTTTAGAGACAGATCTTGAAAATTACTGGCTGCATCCGACTATTCTTGATGCCTCTTTTCAGGTTCTCCTAGGCACTGTGTTCTTCAAACCGATGGATAACGGCAAAGCGCCATCGGTTTACCTGCCCGTTCAGATAGACCGAGTGTGTTTTTACACTCGCCCCGGAATCCATCTGTGGAGTCATGCTCGCTTAGTGGAGCAAAGCGCGACTCACTTGAAGGCAGATATCCAACTGCTTGATCAGGCCGGAAATGTGCTGGTAGACATTCAAGGATTGCAATGTCAGTCCTTGGCGGCAGGGCAAAAGTCTGTTTCCGAACCAATTGAAGATCATCTTTATGAGTATCAATGGCAGCTAAAGCCATGCCCCGGACAAGTTATCCTACTCGAATCGGCTACTTATCTGCCTTCTTGTCGGCAAATTTCCCAGAGCCTCCAAGCTGAAACAGCTCGGTTGAGCGAACGGTTAGGACGGACGCATTACTACGAAACGGTGGAGCCACAGTTTGAGGGTTTGTGTACCGATTACGTCCTCAAGGCTCTACAGCAGCTTGGTTGGCAGCCGCAATTGTGCGATCGCATTTCCACTGATGCTTTGGCACAGCAGTTGGGTGTGACCTTTGAACACCAACGTCTTTTGGGTCGGATGCTGGAAATGCTTCAGGAAGAAGGCGTGCTGATTCAGGTAGAAGACCAGTGGCAAGTTTGCCAGATTCCAGACCTGCCAGAGCCACAAGAGACTTGGAACACCATGTTGGCGAAATTTCCGGCTTACCAAGCCGAGCTGATGTTGCTGGGGCGCTGTGGAGCGAATTTGGCACAGGTGTTGCGAGGAGAGGTTGATCCACTACAGCTCATTTTCGCTGAAGGATCTTTGACAACATCTGAGCATTTGTATCAAGACTCGCCCAGTTATCGGATATATAATCTGCTGGTGCAAAAGGCGATCGCGAAGGCGCTGGAGCATTTACCAGAAGGACGCAAGGTGCGGATTTTGGAGATTGGTGCTGGCACCGGATCGATGACCTCTTATGTTCTGCCCAAACTTCCCGCCAATCGCACAGAATATGTATTCACTGACGTTTCTCAACGGTTTACAGCCTCTGCTGAACAGAAGTTCCGCGATTATCCTTTCGTTGAATACAAACGTTTGGATATTGAGGCAGACCCCCTCGCCCAAGGATTTGATGCCCATTCCTTTGATCTGATTCTGGCATCAGATGTACTCCATGCCACTCATAACCTGAGGCAGACACTGGAGAATGTCAAACAGATTCTAGCATCCGCAGGGCAGCTCGTTGTCCTGGAGTTGACCCACGCTCCGCGCTGGTTTGACTTAGTATTCGGAATGCTCAAGGGCTGGTGGCTATTTGGTGATGTAGACTTACGCCCCAAAAACCCGCTCCTGTCTGCACAACAGTGGGGAGATTTGCTGGCAGAGGTTGGATTTAGCGAGGTGGCTAGCCTTTGTGATACCACCAGTAATGATGAGTCTCTGCACACTGTGATTTTGGCTCACGGACCTGAGGTTCAGCCAGCCACTCCGCCTGAGTTAGCCGCTCCGCCTCAGCCGGAAAAGCCGGGAACCTGGCTAATTTTTACAGACAGCTTTGGCGTTGGGCAGCAACTGGCTGATCGGATGAAAGCACAGAACGATACCCCGATTCTCATCTCACCAGGAATGAGCTTCCAGCGCATTGATGCCCACCACTTCCAGATTCGCCCAGAGCATCCGGAAGATATACAGCAACTCCTAAAGGCTACCCTTGCCGATTGCCCTGCCTATCGCGGAGTGGTTCACCTCTGGAGTCTAGATATACCACCAGGGGCAGCAACAACTGTCTCCTCTTTGAAGTCAGCCCAGCGCTTGGGTAGTTTCAGCGTCCTGCACCTGGTTCAAGCGTTGGTCAATGGTACTCAGAGCGAGTCCCCTCGTCTCTGGTTAGTTACCCGTGGTGTCCAAGCGGTGGAAGGCTCTTGTCAATCCGTTGCGGTTGATCAATCTCCTTTATGGGGTTTAGGTCGCGTGATTAACAATGAATATCCCAATCTTCGCTGTACGAAGGTGGATATCAGTGGCGCGAGTTCCCCTGAAGAAATCCAATCTCTGTTGACAGAGTTATACACAGACGATCAGGAAGATGAAATCGTCCTACGGGGTAAGGCACGCTATGTCAACAGGTTGACGAGGGTGTCACCCGCAGAGGTGGGAACCGTCCATGACAACAGCCAACCCTTCCGCTTGGCAATCTCTACTCCTGGAGTTTTAGACAGCCTGAAGCTACAGGCAATGTCACGTCAAACACCTGGTCAGGGAGAGGTGGAAATCCAAGTATGTGCAATGGGTCTCAATTTTAAGGATGTCACCAAGGCGATGAATTTGCTAGGTGATACTAACGTAGAGGACAATGTATCCGGACAAGGGCTTGGTTTAGAGTGTGCCGGAATCATTACTGCCCTGGGTGAAGGTGTTGAAGGGTTTGACATTGGCGATGAAGTTATTGCCTTTGCCCCTGATAGCTTCGGCTCCTATGCCATAACAGAGGCTCACTGGGTCGTGCATAAGCCGCGATCGCTTAGTTTCGAGGAAGCCGCCACAATCCCCCTGGCGTTCCTAACCGCTTACTACGCCCTGCACAACTTGGGTCGGCTGGACAAGAGCGATCGCATTCTCATTCATGCCGCCGCAACGGGTGTGGGACTCGCTGCTGTACAGATTGCCCAGCAAGTGGGAGCCGAGATTTTTGCCACCGCAGGCAACCCAGAAAAGCGGGAGTTTCTGCGATCGCTGGGCGTTCAACATGTGATGGATTCCCGGTCATTAGCCTTTACGGATGAAGTAATCGAATGCACGGGCGGTAAAGGCGTAGATCTGGTTCTCAACTCTTTGGCGGGAGAGACTATTCCCAAGAGCCTCTCGGTCTTGGCAGCTTACGGACGTTTTATCGACATCGGCAAATGGCACAGTAACACCAGTCAGTCTGGACTAAAACCGGTTGGGAATAACTTGTCGTTGTTTACGGTGGACATAGCTCAGATATTACGCGATCGCCCGGATTTTGCCCGGTCTCTATTTTGCCAAGTTGGGCAATTATTCGCCGACGGAACGTTTCACCCCCTGCCACACCGGGTCTTCCCCATCTCCAAGGTGCGTACTGCTTGCCGCTATATGGCTGAAGCGAAGCACATTGGCAAATTTGTCATTTCATGGCAAGACCCAGAAGTGGTGGTGGCTCCCTCCAGCGACGAGACGGTGACATTTTGCGCTGATGCAACCTATCTGATTACAGGAGGACTCGGTGGGTTTAGTTTAGCGGTGGCTCAGTGGTTGGTAGAACGTGGTGCGAAACACCTAGTACTGATGGGACGCAGCGGTGCTGCCTCACCAAAAGCCAAGTCAGCCGTAAAAACCTTGGAGGAAGCCGGCGCTCATGTGGTAATTGCTAAGGCAGACGTGACTGACCAGAAGCAGGTTGCCAAGATTCTAGCTGACATTCATCAGTCTATGCCACCTTTGCTCGGCATTATTCACGCTGCCATGGTTTTGGATGATGCGCTGCTACCGCAACTCAACGAGGAGCGTATGCAGAACGTCATGGCTCCCAAGATCGTTGGTGCTTGGAACCTACACAGCCAAACCTTGAACATACCCTTGGATTTCTTCATCCTCTTCTCCTCGTTAGCTTCAACGGTTGGCAATCCAGGACAAGGAAACTATGTCGCGGCTAATGCTTTTCTGGAGGCGTTAGTTAACCACCGCCGCGTCCAAGGATTGCCCGCCTTGACTGTGAACTGGGGCGCTGTGACAGATGTTGGTTATGTGGCTCAGAACACTGAAATTGGGCAACATCTGAATCGGATTGGCGTGAAACAATTACCCTCCCAGCAGGGACTAAAGATGCTTGGGCTTTTGCTTCAACAACAGGCTGTTCAGGTCGCGATCGCACCCGTAGACTGGCACAAGTGGTCAAAACTGCACGCAGCGGGTTCATTACCACGATTTTCTCCAGTGGTAGGAGAAGCCGTCTCAGAGCAATCACAGGCAGATGATCTCAACACAGAAGAAGACTCCCTAATCAACTCGATTCTGGCTGTAGAACCAGCAGAGCGTCAGCCGTTGTTGGTATCTTGTATTGGCGAACAAGTGGCTAAGGTATTGCTCACTTGTGCTCACAAGTTGGATATCGAGCAGCCTCTGACGGCTCTGGGTCTTGACTCCTTGATGGCGGTCGAACTGAGTAATCGGATTAAGAACGAGTTGGGTGTGGACGTACCCACTGTGAAACTGATTCAGGGACCGAGCATTGCCCAACTGGCAACGCAAGTGAGCGAGCAACTGACACCCGATCGCGCTACCTCATCTGCATCTTTAATTACATCAAATCTGAGCGAGTCAAACGCTACTCAGAACGGAGCGCCAACGGAAGAAGCATCGCAGATCTTGGCAAAACTCGACCAGCTCGCTGATACAGAAATAGACGCTCTACTTAATTCAGTGTTGTCTAACACCCAGTTACCGACAAACGGGTAGCAAGTGTTAACAGTTGACAGTTGACGGTGCAGATTGTGAACACTCAACTGTCAACTGTAATCACACGCCCACCTAAGAACTATTTCTCAACAGCAAGCTGTATTAAAAGGAAGTTCAATCATGACCAGTACTCAAAATTTTTCGGATACCACGACTCATCTTTCTGCTCAGGAAAAGCGCCTTCTTCTAGCACAACTACTGCGGGAAAAAGCCAGCAGCACCAAATCTTACTATCCCCTATCTTATGGTCAAAAAGCCTTATGGTTTTTGCACCAAAGCGCCCCAAAAAGCAGTGCTTATAACACGGCATTCCCAGTACGCATCCGCTCTGATGTAGATGTTTCAGCTCTCTTGAGCGCGTTCCAGAAACTTATTGATCGCCATCCTTGTTTACGCACCACGTTTCCGATGCGAGACGGTGAACCTGTTCAAGAGATTCACGGCTATCAGCAAGTCTGCTTCGAGGAGATAGACGCTTCCACCTGGACAGAGGATGAGCTGAACCAGAACGTGGTTGAGGCATACCAGCGTCCCTTCGATCTGGAACGAGGACCTGTGCTGAGGGTGAATCTGTTTACTCGTTCTCAACAGGATCATGTTCTGCTGTTGACGATACATCATATTGCTAGTGATGGATGGTCTCTTTGGATGCTTTTGCAGGAATTACGGCTGCTCTACCCAGCTCAAAAGGCTGGCACTCAGGCGGCTTTACCGCCTCTTGCTCATAAATACACCGACTACATTCATTGGCAAACCAAAAAGCTAGCTGGTGCCCAAGGGGGACAGCTTTGGGACTACTGGCAGCATCAGTTAGCGGGTGAGTTGCCCGTGCTAAATCTGCCGACAGATCGTCCGCGACCGCCAGTACAGACCGATCATGGAGCGTCCCATCCCTTCAAGCTGAATGAAAAACTGACCCAGGGGCTCCAGGAACTGGCACAGACTGAAGGAGCGACTCTTTATATGACCCTCCTGGCTGCCTTTCAGGTCTTGCTGCACCGATACACCAATCAGGAAGACATTCTAGTGGGTTCTCCCACCACCGGCAGAAGCCAGTCTGAATTTGCTGGGATTGTGGGCTGCTTTGTTAACTCCGTTGTTTTGCGAGGGAATCTTTCTGGCAATCCCACGTTCAAGCAGTTTTTGAGCAAAATGCGCCAAACAGTATTGGACGCGATCGCTCATCAAGATTATCCTTTTCCATTACTCGTCGAGCGATTGCAGCCGAACCGCGATCCCAGCCGTTCACCGCTGTTCCAAACTTTATTTGTCTTACAGAAGCCGCAATGGAGAGAACTTGCCGAGCTAATCACACCCAGCGAAACGGTAGCCCGAGTGGATTGGAGCGGTCTCGATCTGGAATTTTTTGCCCTGCCAATGCAGGAAGGTCAGTTTGATTTGACCTTGGAAATGGTGGAGGCGAAGGAATCACTTTTTGGTTTATTCAAGTACAACACCGACCTGTTTGACGCCGCCACGATCAGTCGGATGTTAGGTCATTTCCAGATGTTACTCGAGGGCATCGTTGCTCATCCAGAGCAGCGTCTTTCCGATTTACCGTTGCTGACACCAGCAGAACGGCAGACTCTGTTGGTGGCGTGGAATGATACTCGCCAGGATTATCCCAAAGATACATGTATCCACCAGTTGTTTGAGGCTCAGGTGGAGCAGACACCTGATGCTGTGGCAGCAGTTTTTGAAGACCAGCAGTTAACTTATCGAGAGCTAAATTGCCGCGCCAATCAGCTAGCGCACTACCTGGAAAAACTGGGAGTAGGACCGGAAGTTTTGGTGGGTATTTGCGTGGAGCGCTCCTTAGAGATGGTAGTAGGACTGCTAGGAATTCTGAAGGCTGGCGGGGCTTATGTACCTTTAGACCCAGCCTATCCTAAAGATCGCTTATCTTACATGTTGTCGGATGCTCAGGTGTCAGTGCTGTTGACTCAAGAGAAGTTGGTGGCTCAATTGCCTGAGCATGGGGCACTGGTGGTTTGTTTGGATACAGACTGGAGGGTAATCTCTCAGGAGAGTGAGGAGAAATCGGTCAGTGGTGTTAACTTCGACAACTTGGCCTATGTGATTTACACCTCGGGGTCTACCGGAAAGCCAAAAGGAGCGATGAACACCCACGGTGGGATTAGCAATCGCTTACTCTGGATGCAGGATGCCTACCGATTAACTCCAGACGATCGCGTGCTTCAGAAAACTCCTTTCAGCTTCGATGTGTCAGTGTGGGAATTCTTCTGGCCTTTATTGACCGGAGCCCGTCTAGTTGTCGCTAAACCTGGAGGTCATCAAGACAGTGCTTACCTGGTGAGGTTAATCGCTGAGCAAAAAATTACTACACTTCATTTTGTCCCATCAATGCTCCAGGTTTTCCTAGAAGAACAGGGACTGGAACGTTGCAGCAGCTTGAGACAAGTGATCTGTAGTGGAGAAGCACTGCCTTTTGAACTCCAGGAACGCTTCTTTGCTCGTCTGGGGTGCGAATTGCACAATCTCTATGGTCCAACGGAAGCGGCGATTGATGTTACCTTCTGGCAATGCCAGCGAGAGAATCATCGGGGGATAGTCCCCATCGGTCGTCCCATCGCCAATACGCAACTCTACATTTTAGACCGCCATCTCCAACCCGTCCCCATTGGGATACCGGGCGAACTGCACATCGGCGGTGCTGGCTTAGCCCGAGGCTACCTCAACCGCCCGGATTTGACCGAACAGAAATTCATTCCCAACCCCTTTAGCAATAAAACAGGAGCACGCCTCTACAAAACTGGTGATTTAGCCCGCTACTTGCCCGACGGGAATATTGAGTATCTCGGTCGGATAGATCATCAGGTGAAGATTCGCGGCTTCCGCATCGAACTTGGAGAAATTGAAGCTTCCCTCGCACAACACCCAACTGTCAGAGAAACGGTAGTCATAGTCAGGGAAGAACCCTGCGGTAACAAGCGTCTAGTAGCCTATATCGTTGCGAACCAAGAGTCAGTTCCTACTCCCAGTGAACTGCGCTACTTCCTCAAAGAGCAGCTGCCCGACTACATGCTGCCATCGGCTTTTGTGATTTTGGAGGCTTTACCTTTGACCCCCAACGGCAAGGTAGACCGCCGCGCCCTACCGACACCAAATACATTCAGCATCACTCAAGCAGCCAGCTTTGTATCACCCCGCGATTCCCTGGAATGGCAACTGGCGCAAATCTGGTCAGAGGTTCTGAGTATCCACCCTGTGGGAGTACGGGACAACTTTTTTGATCTGGGCGGTCATTCCCTTTTGGCAGTCCGCCTGATGGCTAAGATTCAGCAGCAGTTCGGGAAAAATCTACCTCTAGGAACACTCTTCCAAAGCGCGACGATTGAACAACTCGCCAATATTTTGCGTCAACAGACGGATTCCCTGTCTTGGTCTCCCTTAGTCACGATTCAACCCGGAGGTTCAAAACCGCCTTTTTTCTGCTTCCCAGGAGCGGGTGGAAATGTCATCTACTTTCATGCTTTGGCACGTCATCTGGGAACGGATCAGCCATTCTACGGCTTGCAAGCATTGGGTCTGGATGGAGAATCAGAGCCTCACACCCGAATTGAGGAGATAGCCGCCTACTGCATGGAAGCACTACAGACAATTCAGCCTCAAGGACCCTATGTTCTGGGCGGTCATTCATCGGGCGGTTTGGTGGCATTTGAGATGGCTCAGCAACTGCAAAAGCAAGGGCATGAGGTGGCTCTAGTCGCTATCTTAGACACGGAAGCGCCGGTTCCGGGTCGCCATCCGGTTAGTGTTGATTGGGATGATGCTAAATGGTTGACCAGAATTGCCAATGTCATCGAGCGATTCCTGGGCAAGAACCTGGGGATATCCTACGACATTCTTCGTCCCTTAGCTCCAGACGAGCAATTAAATTACATCGGGGAGCAGCTCAAAACAATTGGTTTGCTGCCTCCTGAGGCTGGACTCAAACAAGTTCGTGGTCTTGTGCAAGTTTTCAAGGCTAATTATCAAGCTTCCGATAGTTATGTGCCACAGGAGGTCTATCCGACTCGAGTAGCCTTCTTCCGAGCCAGTGAGGTTTATTCTGAGGATAGTGTTAGTAACGAGTCTTCTCAGATTCGGCAGGAGCCGACTTGGGGGTGGAACCAGCTTGCTGCCGAACCCGTAGAACTCCATGTCGTCCCCGGCGATCATATCACCATGTTTGCTGAACCCCACGTCCAGGTTCTAGCGGAACGGCTGAAATTTTGCCTCGATACGTTCAGCCCTCGGCAATTTTAGAGTTTAGATAAACAGCACGCTGTTAAGAGCAGAGTTCATGGTTCATGGTACTCGCAGAAAGCTCAAAGCTAACTGCATCGAGACTAGCCGTAACCAATGAACCATGAACATGAATATCGATTCCTATGACTTGAGAAAGGAGGTACGTCATGATTCAAAGCATTGAAGGCACAACTATTTCTGAGTTAGCCCAAAATTCAAAAGATTCCACAATTCATAAATGTCTCAATCTACTGGGATTGAATCTATCGGAATCTGAAGTGAATGAACTCAAGGGTGGACATATTGTTTCACTTGAAACTAGAGGCTTGAGTGAAATCGGTTCATTGTTTATCCTTGCTGCAGCACTTTCAGCTTCAACTTTAGGTAAGACCAAAAAAACTATTACGTTTAAAGACCTACCCAACATTGTTTCCGAGTCGGCATCCTGTTCTGGAATTCCCGTCTACTCATGGAATAGTGAGTCGGCTTCTGGCAAGTGGGGTCTTTATCTAACCTTGGTGGATGGCAAACCGGCACTTCGAGTCTGTGGTGAGTGCTATTCATCCGTGAAAAGCAGCAATTTGTCAACCTAAAAACTCGATAAAGTTGTCGGTCACGATGAAATATCAGCTATTTTTTAAACCAATCGGACAGGGAAGCATTGTTCTCTTAGTCGCTGGTGCTTTAGCCACAGGTGCGGTGACAATTTACGCACTCTTAAATGCCCGACCCGCAATTCGCCGTCTCTCCGCAGCGCCTCCCGTTAGTAAAACCTCTGTTGATGCTGTTGCGGCTTTGGGGTATTTGGAACCTCAAGGAGAATTGATTAATCTATCGGCTCCGGCTTTTAATCAGGGTGCCAGGGTTGAGCAACTGCTAGTCAAACGAGGAGACACTGTTAAGGCGGGGCAAGTCGTGGCGATTCTAGACAGCCGCGATCGCCTCCAAGCCGCCCTCATCCAAGCTCAAGAACAAGTTAAAGTTGCCCAAGCGCGTCTAGAGCAAGTGAAAGCTGGAGCTAAACAGGGTGATATTAAGGCTCAGCATGCCAGATTTGAGCGTACAAAAGCTGAATTGCAGGGGCAAATTATCACTCAAAAGGCAACTGTTGCTAGCTTAGAGGCTCAGTTGCAAGGAGAAAAGAGCGCACAAGCAGCGACAATTAAGCGAATCGAAGCTGAGTGGCACAATGCTCGAACTGAGTGTGGGCGCTATCAGTGGCTCTACGAAAGCGGGGCGGTGTCAGCTTCCCAGCGTGACAGTGTTTGCCTCCCAGAAAAAACGACTAGAGAGCGTCTTGAGGAGGCTCGATCAAGTTTAAACCGGATCATGACCAGTCGGCAAGAGCAAATCAATGAAGCAACAGCTAACCTCAATCGGATAGTAGCAACGGAGCAAAAGCAGATCGAGGAGGCTCAAGCGACTCTAGATGCCATTGCAGAAGTTCGTCCTGTGGATGTACAAGTCGCTCGGGCAGAACTCGCAACCGCGCAAGCGGCTGTCCAACAAGCGCAAGCCAATTTGGATTTAGCCTACGTGCGATCGCCCAGAGAGGGTCAAATTCTGAAAATTCATACTTTGCCTGGTGAAATAGTTAGTAATCAGGGAATTGCGGACATCGGTAAAACTGATCAGATGTATGTGAGTGCAGAAGTTTACGAAACTGATATTAGTCAAGTTCGTATAGGTCAACAAGCTACTATTACGGCTGAAGGGGTAATCGGAGATTTGCCGGGAACCGTAGAGGAAATCGGTTTACAGATTGCCACAAAAGATGTCCTGGGTACTGACCCAGTTGCTGATGCGGATGCCAGAGTTGTCGAAGTTAAAATTCGCCTCACTCCAGAAGATAGCCAGCGCGTTGCTGGCTTGACTAATTTACAAGTCAACGCAGTTATTGATACTTCCCTGGGTAATAGTCCCTAAAGTTCCCAATAATATCGAAGTTAACTCACCGAATTAGATCCGTTTTAAGGTTCAATTTAGATACTATTTAAGCCAATCATGTTCAATAAACTTCCTGCCGCCTGGTTACAACTCAGACACCAAAAAATTCGGTTAATTGTCGCCATTTCAGGGGTAACGTTTGCGGTTGTCATTGTCTTCATGCAATTGGGCATTCGTGATGCTTTGTTTAATAGTGCTGTTCGCTTTCATACAGGTTTACAGGGAGATTACTTTTTAATCAGTCCCCGCTCTACCTCTTTAGTTGCCATGGAGAGCTTTCCCGAACGTCGTTTGTCTCAGGCTTTGGCGTTTGCAGACGTTGATTTTGTCAGTCCTGTCTATTTGGGTTTCGGTCAGTGGAAAAATCCCCAAACTAGAAACTATTGGCGCAATATATTTGTGATTGGTTTTGATCTTAGGTATAACATCTTTGATTTTCCCGGTGTAGAAGAAAATATAGACAAACTGAAACTCCCAGATCAGGTCTTATTCGACCAGGATTCTCGCTCTGAATTTGGTCTGATTGTTTCAGAATTTGAGCAGCAGGGAAGCCTGACAACAGAAATTGGCAATGGCGGTTCAAATCGTAAAATTAAGGTAGCTGGATTATTTAATTTAGGAACATCCTTTGGTTCTGATGGTAATTTGCTCACCAGCCACCTCAATTTCCTCCGGATTTTCAGCAATCGTCGTCAAGGTTTCATTGATATCGGATTAATTAAATTAAAACCAGGAACAGAGGTGGATTTTTTTAAAGGCAAGCTCAAAGACTATTTGCCCAAAGATGTTAACCTTTTATCAAAAGAGGAATTAATTGAATTTGAAAAAAATTATTGGCAAAGTAGTACAGCAATTGGCTTTATTTTTAATTTGGGAGTTGCTCTAGGAGTCATTGTCGGAATTGTAGTTGTCTATCAGATTCTTTATAGTAATGTTTCCGAGCATCTAGCTGAATATGCCACGCTGAAGGCAATGGGATATCGGCATAACTATCTATTGTCCCTGGTTCTTCAACAGGCTTTATTTATTGCCGTTTTAGGTTATATTCCGGGCTTTCTGTTCTCTGTAATTCAGTATGAATTGGCTAAAAAAGCGACTCTTCTCCCCATCACGATGACGTTTGACAGAGCCACCTTTGTATTAGGAGCAACCCTGATTATGTGTTTTATTTCTGGTGCAAGTGCTGTGGGGAAACTGAGAGCAGCAGATCCTGCTGATATTTTTTAGGTGTCACCTAGCTATGGAACCTGTTATAACTATTCAAAATCTAAACCATTACTTTGGCAAAGGCATCTTAAAAAAGCAAGTCTTATTTGAGATTAACCTAGGAATCCAGGCGGGAGAAATTGTGATTATGACCGGTCCCTCTGGTTCTGGTAAAACAACGTTGCTGTCTTTGATTGGAGGCTTGCGCTCAGTTCAAGATGGACATCTAAGCATTTTAGGTAAAGATCTAAATAGAGCCAATGAAGAGAAATTGGTACAGGTACGTCGCCACATTGGTTATATTTTTCAAGCTCATAATTTGTTACCGTTTATGACAGCTCGACAGAATGTACAAATGTCGATTGAGCTGCATGAAGATATTGACAAACGGGACGCCTATGCTAAATCTGAAGCTATACTCCAAGCCGTTGGTTTAGGTGAACGAGTGAACTACTACCCGGAGAACCTCTCCGGAGGACAAAAACAGCGGGTGGCGATTGCCCGTGCTTTGGTGAGTCATCCTAAGTTGGTTTTAGCAGACGAACCTACCGCTGCATTAGACAAGAAGACAGGTCGAGATGTGGTCGATCTAATGCAGCGTTTAGCTAAGGAACAAGGATGTACTATCTTGCTGGTGACTCACGATAACCGTATTTTGGATATTGCTGACCGGATTATTCATCTGGAAGATGGTCGGCTATCGAAACAGCCCTAAACTTATAGTCTATCCCAGAAAGATCCCCGACTTCTTGAAGAAGTCGGGGATCTGTATACCTCACTTTAGAGAAATCAATAATATTTTACCATAAAATTTTACTATTGAAATTGCATTTTTGGGTAACCTAGCGAACGCAATTGTGCCAATAATTTTACCGAGACATACCAGCAAGTTTACCGAATAGGTGAAGGTATCGCTGAATTCTTTGGCTTATCGTATTAATAGAACCAATTGTTACTATTTTAGAGGATTAAAATACCGTAGCCGGAGTAAGTTTATGATGAAAAATAGTTGGATATAGGTAGTGAGCAAGATGCTCACACTACGAAGATTTCCCAATTCATGACGGTTTAGTTTAAATGCCAAACAGCTTAGATTACAACTGAGTATGCTGCTAATGTTTAATCCGACAGATGTACTGATTCAAACCTGTGTTACCCAATTGCAGGCTGGATATCTCCGCACTTACGGTTATTACAAACCTGACTATGCCAACCTAATCACTCAGGTCGCTAACTTTGCTTTAACTAAAATTACCAGGAGTAATGCCCTTTATCATACGGTTGAACACACCATCCTCGCCACCTTAGTCGGACAGGAAATTTTACGAGGTAAGCACCTCCGGGAAGGGAATGTCTCGGCAAAAGACTGGTTACATTGTATTATCTCTTTATTATGTCATGACATTGGCTACGTCAAAGGGATTTGCCACCCGGATAAAATTAACCAAAGACAGTATGCTACTGGCATTAATCAGGAACTAATTATTCTCCCTCTCGGGGCTACCGATGCTAGCCTTGCTCCTTATCATGTAGACCGAGGCAAATTATTTATTAAAGAGTATTTTGGGGGTGAGGATTTAATTGATATCGAAGTCATTCAGCGCTACCTTGAATTGACCCGTTTTCCCGTACCCGCCGATAATGACTATCAAGATACAGTCAACTATCCCGGCTTAATTCGTGCTGCTGATTTAATTGGTCAACTTAGTGACCCCCAATACCTACAAAAATTAACTGCATTATTTTATGAATTGGCAGAAATAGGGACTCATGAAGGGTTAGGATACCACCATCCAGCCGACTTACGCCAGGGCTATCCCAAATTTTTCTGGAACCTTGTCTATCCCTACATTCAAACCGGGTTGCACCACTTGCAAATGACTGGGTGGGGTGAACAAATTATTGCCAATCTCTATACCAATGTTTTCGTCGTCGAGAAGGAACTTCTAGCGGCTAAAGAATCAGCCGAACACTCACAAGTCATTCCCTTTTTGCCACGGCGATTGAAATCACTGCTACACTAATGTATGCGAAGCCTTCCCGAAGAACAAGAGGAGGCGATTGAAATCGCTGCTACACTAATGTATGCGAAGCCTTCCCGAAGAGCAAGAGGAGGCGATTGAAATCGCTGCTACACAAACAAAGTCCGCCTGCGCGGACTGGCTTCCCCCTTTTGAAGGGGGACGGGAGGGGGATCTCAAAGGGAAGGGGCTGGGGGGTTAGGTTTTTCCAATTCGCCAGCAGTGTCAAAGGGGGGCTAGGGGGGATGGAGAGAGGTTTGGAGAGAGGTTTTCCAGATCCCGACCAACAATAAGGTTGATAACGGGGGTAGCGTTCCCCGGATTTGGTATCAGCTTAAATCTTGCAGTTGTTCTTCTAAAATCATCCGCGTCACGGCGTCCACAAATTCTAAAGATAGGGTTTTTCCTAATGCGGCGGCTCGTTTCATCCCGGCAATTAGGCTGCGAATTCCTTCGGCTTTAATTACGTTGACGGATAGTAAATCTACAATCACGGTATCCGTTGCTAATTCTAAGGCTTGTTCTAGGGATTGTCTAAACGCGGGACTGCGAGAACTATCGAGACAACCACTGGGTCTGAGTACCACGGTGCTGGGTCGTAGGGTTGAGGGAGTAGCGGGTTTAAGTTGCATCATATCTCTGAGTGAATGGTTGAGTGGGATTTAAATCATTAGGATTCATTTGATAATTACAATAAACAACTCGCTGAGGTAAGGGATTAAGGTTTTCTACCAGGTTGAATGCCAAGTTGAGAACCAGGGGTTACAGGATTTAGCCATGGCTATTGCAGTTTTCGGCAATCGGGTTAACCCAATTGTGCCAGGAAGTTGGCAGAAGAGGGGGGTGTCTAATCCAGCTCTTTTTTTTATTGTGTTAATTAATGAACCCTGTTGAAAGCCGGAAACGCAAGCAGCCAGGGAGTTGAGGAGACAAAAGCTATGCACATTCATTGGAAGAAGCTCGTTTTTACTACCACCCTCTGGCTAGTCACGGAAATTATTCTGAACCTTTTAGGACTTGATAATCTAGCTGACTATAGTGAATTTGTGTTTGGGCGAAACGGGAACCCCGGACAGTCTATGAATTCAGCCTTGATTATGCTGATTCGTTAAATAATTTGTTAGTTTTACCTGTTTTTTTAGGGTTTGAGCAAGATGATGACTACTTTTTTACACCACCCAAACCGCCGCAGTACTGATAAAAAAGTTACGCCTATGGTTGCTCGTTCATCGCTGATCCCGCCAGGGTTACGGGAGAGTTTGATTAATCACGCGATCGCGCCGTTTGATTGTACGGATGAGAAAGTCCGTAAGGCTTGTCAGCTATTCTGTCAACGCAATAATTTGAAGGGGGAAGATGAATTCCAAGCTTGGTTAAAGCGTTGTGGGATGAGTCAGACTGAATTAGAAGCGGTGTTCCGGCGGCGGATTCGATTGGAAATGTTTAAACAAGCCACTTGGGGACATCAATTGGAGTATTATTTCCGTCAGCGGAAACGAGAGTTAGATCGAGTGGTTTATTCCTGTTTAAAGACGAAAGAGTTTGCGGTGGCGTTTCAACTTTATTTGAGTCTGAAGAAAGGGGAACAAATCTTTGCTGAGTTGGCTCGTGAATTTTCTCAAGGGTCAGAGGCGAAATGGGGGGGATTGATTGGTCCGGTTGAGTTGGGTAGTCTGAGTCCTAATTTAGCGGGATTACTTCGCAGTAGTCAATCGGGTCAAGTTTGGTCGCCTCAACCGGCAAGAGATGGGTATACTGTTGTCCGATTGGAGAAGTTGATTCCAGCACAGTTGAATGAAGCGATGCGCCAGCGGTTGCTGAATGAATTGTTTGAGGCGTGGTTATATGAGCAGTTGAATCGAGCAGGATTGACTTAAATTGGTATCTAAATCACGAGTGGTAGGGGTAGGATATTTCTTTGGGTTACAGGTTATCGCAACCGCCAAGACGGTTAGGACATATCTTATGGTAGAGACGTTCCGGCGGAACGTCTGGAACAACAGTTTGATTGTCCTAATTGATGTGTCTACTAGAATTGGTCAAGGTTAGTGGGAGTTAGGGTTAAGCATAGGGCGACCCGACCTAATTAGGTGGATGGGTGGTGTTAATTAAGCTCAGCGGGTCGCCCCTACAGGTTGACTCCAGATCCCCGACTTCTTGGTTGAAACCTTGATGAACCCCAAATAAATTGGATTCAGATGTCGGGGATCTACCGGGCAGTTGACAAGGATTGTGGCTTAAGTTGACACGGATGGGCATTGCCGTACCCCTACAATTGGTGTTGTTATTTTATACCTGTGGGTATTGGTGTGGGGAAATTGGGTTATTGAGGTGGGTTTTATGCGTAGCCACTTTTTTGTCAAACTATGGGATAATTCGGTTTATACTATAAAAATCCATATCAACAGGGCTTGGTTCCCTTAATTTGTGTCAACTCAACCTTGCTGGTTTGCCCACCATTGGTTTTGGGGTTATTTGGTAGTATCCGATACCTAAGCTGTCATGCATTTAAATTGGGTATTAGTAGCGAGCAAGATGCTCCTGGGTAGCGAGCAAGATGCTCGCACTACTACGGCAAGGATTTCGTCATGATTGACATTAAGGTTTAAATGCCGAACAGCTTAATTTTCCCTCGGCTGAAGTTCATAACAATCCCCTTACTCGCTCAGGAGACATTTCCCATGATTACTCTAGACTGGTTCACTCGCCGTTGGCAGTCTTTGGTTGTCGGTAGTGTGGTGTTGGTGGGGATGTTCTCCACCATTGCTGGGGAGGGGGTTTTAGCGCAAATTGAGCCGGATGATACGCTAGGGACGGATATCGAACGGGATGTGAATATTCGGGATATTCTCAGTGACCGGATTGATGGCGGAACGATTCGCGGTGGGAATCTGTTCCATAGTTTTGAACTGTTTAATGTATTAGAAGGGCGAGGGGTTTATTTTACCAATCCAGATGGGATTGCCAATATTTTCAGTCGGGTGACGGGAACTGACCCGTCTGACATTTTGGGCAGGTTGGGGGTTTTAGGGAATGCTAATTTGTTTCTGATGAATCCCAATGGGATTATATTTGGCGAAAATGCCAGTTTGGATATCGAGGGTTCCTTTTTTGCGACGACGGCTGATGCGATTCGGCTGGGGGATACGGGATTATTTAGCGCCACTGAACCCGCGAAGAGTAATTTACTGACGGTCAATCCATCTGCCTTTTTGTTTAATGCCATTGCCGCTCAACCGATTCTGAATCAATCCCAAGCTGAAAGTGTGATTGGTCAACCCAGTCCATTTGGTCTTCCGGTTGGATTACAAGTGAGGGCAGGTCAAACTCTAGGATTAGTTGGGGGAGATGTGAGGCTAGAGGGGGGGAACCTCAGCAGCTCAGGACGCATTGAATTGGGGAGTGTGGCTGGGGTAGGGGAAGTGAGTTTAACTCAGATGGGGAATCGGTTTGTATTGGGGTATGACTCGATTGCAGAATTTGGGGATATTTCTTTGTCTGAGGGAGCCTTTGTGGATGCCAGTGGTGAGGGGGGCGGTGATGTGCAGATTCGCTCGGCGCGATTGGAGATGAGGCAAGGGTCATTTATTTCGGCAGATACTTTGGGTGCAACTTCAGGGGGAGAGGTACTGGTAACAACGACGGAATCGGTGACATTAAGTGAAGGTTCGCTACTAAGAGGCGATGTTTTTGGGGCGGGAAATGGGGGGAATTTGACCATCTCTACCCAAGACTTACGCATCCTTGACGGTGCGACTTTATCCGCTTCCACATTTGGAGTTGGGAATGCAGGGAACTTAACAGTGGAGGCGACTGACAAAATTGAAGTGATAGGCAGCCCCCAAGGAAATGCCAGTTTGATCCGGGCGGCAGTTGCACCAGGTACCACAGGCAATGCCGGGAATTTGACCCTCAAGACGGGAGAACTATTGGTCAGCCAGGGGGGTCAGATATTGGTGGCAACATTGGGAGAAGGGAATGGGGGTGAGTTAACCGTCAATGCTACCCAAATTGAGTTAATTGGCACTAACCCCATTATTTATGGATTTCCCAATGGTTTGTTTGCCGGTGTCGCACCTAATGCCACGGGAACTGGGGGAAATGTGACGATTTTTACTCAGGGCTTACGTATTGTTGACGGTGCTTTATTAGACGCCTCCACTTTTGGAGAAGGGGATGCTGGAGATTTACGAGTGGTGGCAAGTGACCGCATTGAAGTGATGGGGTTTGACCCCCAAGGAAATGCCAGTTTTATCGCCGCGCAAGTTAATCCGGGTGCTACAGGCGATGCGGGGAATTTGACCCTGGAGACGGGAGAACTTTTGGTCAGCCAGGGGGGTCAGATAGGGGTGTCAACCTTCGCAGAAGGGAATGGGGGTGAGTTAAATGTCAATGCTAGCCAAATTGAGTTAATTGGCGATAACCCCATCAATGGAGCTCCCAGTGCTTTGTTTGCCCGTGTCGAAGATGGTGCCACAGGAGATGGGGGAGATGTGACTATCTCTACGCGGGGCTTGCGGATTATTGGCGGCGCTATTTTATCCACCTCCACTTTTGGAGAGGGGGATGCTGGGGACTTACGAGTGGTGGCAAGTGACCGCATTGAAGTGATGGGGTCTGAACCCGAAGGGTTTCCCAGTAGTATCCGGGCGCAAGTTAATCCCGATGCTACAGGCAATGGCGGAAATTTGACTCTGGAGACAGGAGAACTTTTGGTCAGCCAGGGAGGTCAGATATCGGTGGGAACCTTTGGAGAAGGGAATGCGGGTGAGTTAAAAGTCAATGCCAGCCAAATTGAGTTAAATGGTAGAAACCCCATCAATGGCAGTCCCAGTGGTTTGTTTGCCCGTGTCGAACTTAATGCCACCGCCGATGGGGGAGATGTGACGATTTATACCCAGGACTTACGCATCCTTGACGGTGCCCGGTTATCCACCAGGACGGCTGGTATGGGCGATGCTGGAGATGTAACCGTCACCGCCACTGACAAGATTG
>NZ_JBKHHI010000027.1:0-27704 GCF_046539235.1 Coleofasciculus sp. | reverse complement strand
TGATGCAGCACACTTCCGGGATCACCAATCATTGGATCGGGGACATTGGTATGCACATCGGCGACAATTGCATCCCATTTATCCGAATCTTCCGGTTCTTTATAAAAAAGACTTGGATACCAACCATTGTATCGTTTAATTCCTGCATAACCACGATGAATTTCCACAATATCTTTCAGGAATTGAGTTTCCGCTTCCGTTAGTTCCTCCTGTGCCAATTCTTTCTCGGAAATCTGCTTCAGTATTCCTAACTTCTGGGCGAAATTTGTTAAGAAATAGGTTTGTCTTTGCTGTAGATATTGCCCATCCTTTGGAAAAGGGGTTTCTTCAATCAAATTAGCGGCTCGTCGCGCCATGGTTTCAAAGCGAGACCAAAACGTCGGTCTGGGTTCGACAAAACCTGCTGGGTAGTAACAGGAGACGCTGATGGAGTATGACTGTTTGGCATATAAAATGGTATCGTGGCGCAATTGTGTCCACGATGCCAGTTGAGTGTTGAGTGTCTTCATCGCCCAAGCACGGGTACGCATGGCTTCGGGATATTTCTCGTCTGTGGTGGGTGCAGATAGTTCTCGCAATGTAGCCAGCCAATTTATGTAAATGCTTTCTTCCCAAACGGCTGGATTCTGCTCGTCAACCACTGTCTTAACTGCTGCTAAGTTATGCTGGTAATTGAGTCCATCTCTAAATTTGTGTCCTTGGGAATTCGTCATCCGGATAACTAATTCTGGCACTACCTGATTATTCCCCAATGCAGCAAACGCTACATCTAAACTCGTGGGGATGCGGCGCTGAACTTTCTCTCCATTCCAGCGGATTTCATCAAAGACGATTTTGGTTGTTACCCAGCTATCTAATACAAATTTTTGACCCAAAACGGTAAACGAACGGGGTAAGGGTATGCTTTCGCCTTCCGGAGGGGATGCATAGTCATGACTGCGGATGTTCTGAACTCCAAGTTGGCGAGTGGAAATATCGAGTTGGAGTTGCTCTAATGTTGACAAATCTTTCACATCTGCTGGAGATTGAATGAAGGTATCCGTTAAGAGTTGGTCTAATTGTGCAAATGTCAGCGAATCTGTCTTTCCTACAAATATTTGTAGCATTTGGTCAAACTGTTGCCATTGCTCAAATTTATTGGCTTGTTTGAGCAAGTCGTGGAGTACAATTGCTGCACCGAGTTCTCGGGGTGAGGCTTCTTGAGGATTACCCGCAATACGGAGATCGACTCGACCACACCACATCATCCCACGAAAGTAGTTCTGGAGCGCCTCCGAATTTTCATAATGTCCCCGTGGTTTAAATTGGGAAAAGTCCATTACTCGCTGACGCCCGAAGAGGTTGAATTTCTGACGTTGTTCCGTTTCTATGGCTTTCAGGGTTTCAGCGACACGAGTATCCTGATTCAAAGACGTTTTAACGGGATTCCCCGACAGCAGAGAACGGGCGACGGTGAGAAAGTAGTCGGCATCGAGTAGACTAGATTGTAGGATGCCCTGACCATACTGGTTTTAAGCATTGGAGAGTTGGGCTGCCATTCCTGTGAGGATTTCGTCCAGGGATGCGGCTAGATAATCTTCTTCGAGTTCAGCAAGCATAGCATCAAAAGAGCGGTGCCACGCATGAAGTAATGCATCGGTGGACACGAAAACGGGTAAGTCGTTACTATAGATGCGATAGAACAGAGTCGCGAAACTTTCGGCACCTAGGCGTTCACTCACTACAAAGCCATTTTTCTGGAAAATAGCGCGTTCGGCGTCATTCAAGCGAAAGTCGTCCAGACGCCAGGTGGTTCGCTTTGGGTTTGAGTTATGTTCTTCGGGGTCTATATTGAATTGATCCCAGAATTGGGCGGTGGTGGGGTTCCAGGTGAGTTGAGGTAGATATTGGGCGTTATGGGGATAGCGTTGGGCAAAGTCTAGGGGTGAGATTTGCCCAATTTCTTTGAGTGCTTGAGCAAAGGCTGATGGGTAATTAGGGGTAGGAGTGGTGTTTTGGGATTGAGCTAAGGTTGTTGTCTTGGCGGAGTTTAGGGTTTTATCGATTGGGATAGTTTTAGACATGGCTGTTAAATCCAGCTAAGGCTAACAGTTTGTAATTCATTTATTTCTACCTTTTCATAGTTTCACTATGGGAAATGCAGCTAAAGTTACCTTTTTATTGTCCCTATTCAATTTAGTAATTAAATGGCTTTGAAACTTATTGTTATAATCCACATGAGCATAGTTTAACCATCGCAAACCAAATTGATTACGGATGGCAAAATTCGCTAGACCCGCCTGCAGTTTATATTGTCCATCCACACGGAATACTAAGGGGGCAATTACGTTATTCCACTGGATCGGCATACCACAAGCTGTGATTAGATGGATGTGGGCTTGTTGTCCTCTGTTTCTGAGAACCCCGCTGAAGTGATCTAGACAGATTTCAACTCCGATATGAATGCCATCTACGTCAAAGACAATAGGTTGAGTAGACTGCATATATTGAGCTACATCAATATTGCCTAGAGCAGCCTCATAATTTCCGTGAATGTATTTTTCCATCCCATCTCTTGTAGATACAAATTGCTTTTCAATCAGGTCACATGCTCGTTGACCTCCTCGTACAATAATTGCTGTGTTGTGTCCAACCCACTGATTCGGAATGTTACTTTGCTGTTTACTTATTATCGTCCCAGCAACTATTAGCCAATCACTTAACTCTTGCCAACCAAATCCACTGAACGCCTGTTGAACTGTATACTTAAATTCATCGTTAAATTGATAAGCACCGCCGTTTCCTGGTGGTCTGTAAAAAAATTCAGGAGCAACTAGAATTTTTAATGTTTTTGACCACTCTGGTTGAGAAGAACCTGGCCATTGGATACGACTATAAAAGTCTTCTTGAATAATACTTGCTGCCTTAACTAAAGCCCGAATTCTGATTGCAATTGCCTCTTTAGTATCTGAAGCGAGGTCTGGATTATAAGCTGTATCTGTTTGGATGCAGAATCCAAAACACTGAATATATTCGTATGGCATAGTTTTCTCCTTGTTAAGAAATTTGATTCGACTATTATGAAGCTTAAATTATCTCTGTACATCCTTCCGCTAAAACGGACTGGAACAACTCATGCCATTGAGAAGCGATCGCTTCCCAGCTATATTCAACCCTTGTGGCATTCTCATAGCAGGCTTTACTTACTGCTGCCAAGTGTTCCGGAGATTGGTATAAACGCTCTAAAGCTTGAGCAACATCATCTGCTTTGATAAGTTGAATCTCCAGGAAAAATTCTGAGCGAGCGATTGTCTGAGCCAGTTCAATAAGTTCCGCACAACCATCCCATAGTTCTTGTCCACAGCGATGTCTGGGTAACACCTGTGCTGCACCTGTAGCCGCGTGTTCAAAGCTGACCAATCCCCAACCTTCTCCCATGGAAGTATTCAGTCCAACCTCACAGGCGTTGTAAATTAGATTTAGAGTTTCGTCACTGACGCTGGGATACTGCGTTGGATCGGTAACCTTTAATAGTCGGTCTTTGATACCGAACTGCTGCGCCAGTTCCATCAAATCGCATTCCGGCTCATGCCACTTAGAATGAAGCAGCAGTCTGACCGATGGCTCCTTATCCCTGGCAAATTGGGCAAAGCCTTCAAGAGTGACATCAAGGCGTTTGCGCGGCTGATTCATATTGGCATTCAGGACGATAAAGCTATCCTGGAGTTCTGGTTGATTGGGAAAAAGCTTTTGTCGCGCTGATATGCGATTATGTCTTGATTCCTGGCAGGGAAGCTCACCTGCAATTGGATAGAACTGGGTTCTATCTACTCCATTGGCAATCACAGCAACCTTGTCAACCAAATGGAGTGCTTCTTCTCCGAATGATGCATTGATTGCTTCGCAGACAGTGGCTTTCGACAACTTAGTAAAAACCACCAATCGGTCAACACGAGAGAGAAAGTTGACCAAATTGGTATCAACAATAGCTCCATCTACTGGACAACAAACCACAATCTTCGCATTGGTCTCACTTTCGTCAAGCACAGCCAGGGGGTCGTAAACTTTCCACAGATCGTTGAGGATAAAAACGATATCTGGCTCAATTGTTCGCAGTAAGCTTCTGAGCGTTTCACAACCTCGAATGTCTGTGCGGATGGGATTTGGGTAAAGCATCCAACCTCGATCCTGCTTTTCTCCTTGATAGTCAATGCCAATATGATGAATATCGTAGGTATCCAGTAACTGAGAATAGAGCGCCTCGAACAGACGACCATAGCTCGAACCTTGACGGATAATACCAATCGATAGAATTGAGGGCTGCTTTAGTTGCTTGCGAAGAGGCATCAATTATATCTCCTGTGGTCTAAACAAGATTTTTCCGTCACCTATCCCCACAGGTTGTAGTAACGCCCTAGCTTCAACACGAGGAAGTTTTATAGGATCGTATAAACTGTAATTAGAATAACGACCATGAGCTAAACGCATAATAGCTGAGTTTGGAGCACTTCCACAAATACCAATGAAGGCAAAGGAAATGGTATCGTATGCAAGACCTGTATTGAAGTGATATTTGTCTCTCCATGTATTGAGAAGTTCAACATTGGCTCCGCAGCTTTGCAGAAATTGGTATAACCGCTGTGAAGGAAACCTATTTGAAGGAAAGCCTTGCCCTGTATTTTTTCCTGTGAATCCTATGGCAACAACGTAATTTTTGTTTCCTTCATACTTACTAACATCAGCATAGATAGTGTCGTATTCTGTATTATGGGATTTCCATAATTTAATGAGGTAAGATTGATTGACAACTGTTTGTAGAGTTCTACAATCCACGATTACTACATGAATAATCCCGTAACTTTCTTCTACGTCACTTCCTTCTATATTCGCTCTTAAGGGGATACCATTGAGCCTAATTGTCTCACTCCCTCCTTCCGATGAAACGATAAGCTGACTATCCAGATATGCTTCCGCTGCTAGATGAATCTGATCGGCTTGATCACCAGAAAACAGTTCTTCAATTGGACTAAGTTGGTAGTCAATTACAGCCGGGTTGTCAGCAAGACTTGCAATCCACTGATCGAATGTCTCTTTGTAGTTATCAGCCTCACCAAATACCGGAGTGATCCCGCTAAGCTTTGCCACTAAATCGTCTTTACCACCAACAACCTGAATATGAGTTTCTCGATTTTCAGCCCATTCCTTGCCTAATTGATTCCAGCCACCTGAGACTTTTCCCTTTGCTGAATTGAAGACGGTTTTGTACTCTAATTCTATTTTCGCTTGCAGATCTGCTTTATCTTCAGAGTAAGATTTCTTGACCTGTACTAAATAATATAGTTTAGCACCGACACTAACCCACTTCACATAATGGCAGCCATACTTATGAAAGAATCGAAAGAAAATGTATGCGTTTTCCGGGGTGTATTTTTTCGGAATTTCATTGATGTCCCATAAATCGTTAAATACTGGATCTTCAAGGACGTTACTAGAGAGTTTTTCCCAGACCGGATTTTTAACTGAGAGATTCCAAAACCTAACTTCAAATTCAAAAAGTCCGTAATTGTAATTATTTTCGCTATTGCTGTCTATATTAAAGGCTCCATCAAAGCCCCCTCGGAAAAAGCCAATTTTGGCATTCAACTTGGCTTTGAGGTCAAAATGTTCCTGATACTCTTGTCGAGAGGAAAAGACATATGTGTGTCCTTGTCCTGATGGGGTATCAGGATTGTAATGAGTATTCCATGGTTTGATGAAGGTTCCGATCTTCGTTACTGCCGTACCATCATTAAAATCAGTAAAGTTAAATAAGGGTGCTTTTAATGAACTGCTGTCATAGGCACCAAAAACATCAAATCCCTGACCTAATGATGAAGAACCAGGTAATAGTTCAGTCATTTAAATTCTCCTTAAAGTTGTCAATACATGGATGCAAACCATTGTTTGTGATCGTAAAACCACCACTCATAACGTAGATACCCATTTTGGTATTCTGAGGGAGTTGTTGCTGGGCAAGGGGTTGAACAGTCCAAGGAATGGCTGTAGTTTCCCCAATGGCAACAAAATTCCTATAACTGTGATGATGCACCTTCCATTAATTCAGGCATAAGTTAATCTCCTTTTAGCTGAACTTGCTTTAAAGACGATCGCAGCCAGTCATTTGTGAAATTTTCGACTTTTAGCCTGTCTTGGCTAAAACTTGAACGGATGACCCGTGAGCCGATGAAATTAGTTATGAACCCACTCAACAGCTCTTGGGAAGTTGTTCTTCAGATTGAATTAAGATACTGTGTCAATCTCAACCTGAATCTTAGAATTATCTGCCAGTCTGATAATTACCTTCTCGTGATTTCCTGTATAATTTTCATCCTCATACCGAACAGTACGCTCAGTAACCACTTGAATACAAAAAACGCTTGGTTTTGGTTCACTAATTTGCAAGTCCAACATTAAAATATTGGGATCTTTCTGGTCATCTGCCTTCACCAACTGAGCAGAGTAGCAGGGATTCGGAAGCGTTACTGTACCCTCTACAAAAAGTGCTGGTGTATCGGGACCAGGCATACGGTTTACCCAAGCTTTCCAATCTGATGTATCAATTGATTCCTGTCCACTATCAACATCTTCAAGACGAATACTTGCCGACCCGACTACTCGATCATTAACCGTAGTAAAAGCGATGACTTGGTCTTTCCCTTCTCCAAGTTTCAAATTTGCAATGCGATGTCGCACGGATTTGATCACAGGTTGACAGATTTGACTATCAAGATACTTGATCCGTAAAGTAACTGGTAGTGCTTCAGGAATAATTACCTCCGTGGGGGGTAACTCTTGAACTGCCTCGCCAGCAACATGACAAGTATCAGGAACTTGTGTCTCTGCTTTGAGGATATACATTCCGTCCGTTTGTCGGATTAAGCTAAGTTTTGGCTCAAACAAATCACTCATTAACAATAATCTCCTGTTGTGTTTACCTGGCTAGGGTTCGGCTGTCATTGTCTCCAGTTGTCAAGCGCTTATTCGCTTGTATCAATAAAACGATCGCAGCCAGTCATTTGTGAATTTTTCGACTTTTAGCCTGTCTGGGCTAAAACTTGAACTGATGACCCGTGAGCCGATGAATTAGTTATAAACCCACTCAACAGCTCTTGGGAAGTTGTCATTCGTCAACCCGTTGCACTTGCAACCGTTGCTAAATCGCAACGGTCACAAGCAACCCCATTTAGGGTATAAACAGTCTAAAGTCAAACATTAACCCCAACCTTCCCATTCAAAAACAACCACCATGTCAGGAAAAATTGCCCACCAGCGTGCGGAGTGCATCCAAAACGCCCTGAAACGATTACTAGGTGAACAACTGCCCTCAATTAACAAACTCGAACGCTGCACCGGGCTAAATAAAGGCAGTATCAGCAAAATTCTCAACGGACAAACCATCAGACCTGGACCGGAAACCGTACAGAAATTAGCCCAGGGCTTGGGTATTGAACCGGGCAAACTCAACGATATCCTGGTTCATTCCGCCAATTGTGCAAATCTCAAACCAACCCCTGACCCCAACCCCACCCCCCAGAATCACCACGATTGGGGAGAAGCCCCCGATGTCTCCATTTTTTACGGACGCACCCAGGAACTGGAAACATTACAACAATGGATTGTCAACGACAACTGTCGCCTAGTAGCGCTACTGGGTATAGGCGGAATTGGCAAAACCAGTCTCGGCGTCAAACTCGCCCAACACATACAGCACCACTTTGAGTATGTCATTTGGCGATCGCTCCGCTATCCCCCACCCGTACAAACCTTCTTAACCCACCTACTCCAATTCCTCTATTCCCCATCCCCCCATGATTTCCCAGAGGATTTCCATAGCCGAGTCTCACTCCTGTTTCAATTCTTGAAAACCCATCGCTGTCTCCTCCTACTCGACAACACCGAGGCAATTTTCCAATCCGGTCAACTGGCTGGGCGTTATCACCAAGACTATCAAGGCTATGGAGAAATCCTCAGACGCATCGGAGAATCCTACCATCAAAGCAGTGTCGTGATTATCTCTCCCGAAAAACCCGAAGATATTAACTGTTTTGCTGGGAACAATCTACCCATTCGCACTCTCACACTCAAAGGATTATCCCTAGCCGAAGCCCAATACATCTTTAAAGCCAAAGACTTATCCGATTCCCACCAATGGAGTAAACTCGTTGAACGCTATCAAGGAAATCCCTTAAACCTAAAAATAGCCGCAACAACCATTCAAGACTTATTTCAAGGTCGAGTTTCCGACTTCTTAAACCGCCAAACCTTTGTCTTTGGTCAAATTCAGACCCTTTTAGAGAAACAGTTTCAACGCTTATCACCCTTAGAACAAGACGCCTTGTACTGGTTAGCCATTGAACCTCAATTCGTTTCCTTATCCCAACTCCAGCACGATTTTTGGCAACCCATCACCACTCATCACCTGTTCGAGATAATCGACTCTCTGGGGCGGCGCTCACTAATTGAAACAGTAATCAAAGAAGAAGAACCCTTATTCACCCTCCCCCTAGTCGTCAAAGAATATGTTGCCAACCGTTTCATCAATCAAATTTGCACAGAAATCCGTGGCTTAATCATAACCCGAAACTTGGAAAAAATACACTTTATTATAAATTATGCCATCACCCCATCTAATTCATCAGAAGTAAACCCGCCAAAACTTCAATATTTCTCTTTGATAGAAACCATTAAAACTCAGCTTATTTCCCCGGCTATGCCTGCCCCAAAAATCGCCGAAAAACTAGATGAACTTGTATGGCATTTAGCTGAAAAATTTCCCCTAGACATTGGCTATGCGCTCGATAATCTCCGCTATCTAGCCGCCACATTTCTCGATTAACGTCTGTCTCCTGAATTGAGATAATAATCTGATCAGCATTTAAAGTGTGTATTCCCTGTTGTCTTCCTCCACTCTAACTACAGCAACAGCTTAGGACGTGCATCTTTCACCCTTCCCCAATTCCCCCAATCAAAATCCTGCCACAAAGCCCCCTTGAATGGTGCAAAATGTAAGATGTAACAGACGGTGAGAGTAGTGACAAAAAACCAATCACCTAAAAACCCATGACTGAAACCCTGAATTCTCTCATCTACTGTATTAACCCGAATTGCCAACAGCGGCAAAACCCAAATGAGCTAGACTATTGTCAAGCTTGCGGCACCCCTTTACTGATTAACAATCGCTATCGCCTAATTAAACCCCTACGCGACTTAGAAAAACCAGCCAATACCGAACTATTTGAAGTCGAAGATTGGGACTCATCCCCGGAAAATTGGGGTACCCGAAAAGTTATCAAAATCCTGCAATATAACCATCCCGACTGGATTCGTCTCTTCAAACGAGAAGCCCGAATTTTGATATGGCTCAGACATCCTGGAATTCCCAAAGTTGAGCCAGATGGCTACTTTAGCCTTGCGCCTAAATCCAGTTTTATGTCTTTACATTGCCTCGTCATGGAACATATTCCAGGACAAAACTTACAACAATGGTTAGCCGAAAATGGACGAATTTCTGAAGCCACCGCTATCGAATGGCTGCACCAACTGGTAGAAATTATCGACAACGTTCATCAAAACGGACTGTTTCATCGAGATATTAAACCCTCCAACATTATGCTCCGCCCCAATGGGCAACTGGTATTAATTGACTTTGGCACTGTTAAAGAAGTCACACCCACTCAACCCGACACCTTGGAACCCCAGGATATGACTCGCGTCATTTCCGAAGGCTATTCCGCACCCGAACAAATCGAAGGTTCAGCCACTCCCCAGTCCGATTTTTTTGCCCTAGGGCGAACCCTGGTTCATCTACTCACAGGTAGACATCCCACCGAATTTGAAACTTTACCGGAAAGTCAGCTCATTTCGTGGCGGGATTATGCCCCCCAAATTTCCCAGGATTTAGCTAATTTTATCGATGGCTTAATGACCCCCTTGTCAGAGCATCGACCAGAAAACACACAAACCATTTTAGCCTGTTTAGAAAAGCAGCAGTTTTCCTGTGGGGCTGAATTCCCTGTCAATCCTACCACCCACTCAGCAACTGAGCCAGAGACACCAGAAATGCCGTCCTCGGAGGATGTTTTCTACATACCCTTTCAGGAAAGCAATCAACAGGATAGCTATGAACAATCCATAAACAATGAACCCGACGACTTTTTTGACGTTTCACACCATCTAGAAAAATCGATATCACACCTAACCCCCCAGCCCCCTCATTTTCCCCTTTTTGATCCCCCTCTTCCCTTCAAAAGGGGGAAGCCAAATATTGCTTCGCTTTTTTTGGCACGGAAGGGGGAGAATTCAAAGCCTCTCTCCTTGCAGGAGAGAGGTTTGGAGAGAGGTTTTCCAGATCCCGTGAAAAGCAAGGACAACTTTCCTCCTCATCCCCAAGAGAATGTTGCAGTGCTTTCTCCTGTGAACTGCAAAACTAAAAGTAAAATTTCATATTTAAGTCAAGAAGAGGAGCCGCAGAGTATTTACGATAGGGTAGATAAACTATTATGTAAGTACACGACAACCCATCAAAATTGGGAACCCTATTTTGCTAGCTGGAGTAGGCTTTACCTACCCTCCTGGATCAATCCAGTTAGGCAGCTTAATTTCAGCCAATTTAATCGAGAAATCCTACTATTTTTATTGGGGTTAATCAGCTCTCCATATTTGTGGCAGTCTTATCAATTTGAAAATAATATGTTTGTGTCATCTAATTGCCCAAGCGAATTAAATATAGAAGAAAAAATGGATAATGAAAATAAAATAGTTTTAGAATTAATGCCTTTCCTAACAAAGTTTGTAATGAACTTACAATCTCATGCCAATGATTTTAGCCAGAATATAAACAACAACAAAGACGAGCGAAAAAATTCTTCTTTCTCAAAGAATAGCCATCCCTGGGGAGAATCTAGACAAATCGCCCCCATAAATAATCATAAAACAGTCACCCCTAAACCTTCCCAGCAAAAGAATTCCCGCTTAAGTGACAAAATTTTGCCCCAGCCTCTAATCTCAAAAGACATCGCCTCCTGTCAGGAAAATAGTCCTACAGAGGAATGCTCCCAAAACACTAAGTCAACGCCTGATATCTCGAATTCTCTTCCGGAAGAGAAAATCGCCCTCAACTCCCTAGATTCATCCCCGGAAGTTTCCTCAAAACTAGAAAAGGGGGAAGCCTTCCAGAAACTGAGCAACACTGTAGTTAAAAATCAGACAAAAAGCCACAAATCTACTGCTAAGAATCCAGCCCTAACCACGAAAGATACCGTTAATTCAGGTCAAATCACTATACTTTCCAACCGTAACTACTTGGCTAGCCGTGAAGAAATCCCCTTTTCAAGCTTAGGGACTCGTTCTAGAGAGATGACTCTCCACACAGAGGGTAATATTCAAACCGATGAAATCAACCCCGCTAAAGACAGCACAACTTCGAGTGAAATATCGGCATCCACCCGAATAGGAACAGCCGGACGTGTCAGGATTAATCCAGATGGCAGTCTTGACACCAGTGCTGGAACCCTAAACACTAGCTTTATGAGTATTAATGATGGTGTGATCGCTCTTTCTGCGAATAACAACATAAGCACAGGTGATATTAATTCAAGTGCCGAGCAGAATGCTGGAGCCATTACTTTGACTAATGGCGGCAATATTATCGTTAGTCCAATTAACGCTCAGAATCTTAGTCGTGGTAGGGGCGGAAATATTAATGCTCAAGGATGTAACAATGACAAAGGCAATAACATAAATATTACTGCAAGTCAATTCTTCCGTGTCACTGACACCTTCACAGATGCTAACGACGAAGATGCCAGCCTTTCCAGTGGAGGTGGGGATAATAATGGTGATATTACTATCCGCCATAGTAGTAACAGCGAGACTGTTATTGGTAATACCACAATTAATGGTACAGTTGGTATGATTGCCGATGGAGATATTACCATCAGTCCCACACAATCGTTTCTCTTTACTCACATAGACGACATCGAAATTATTAGTGTTGATACACTGACGATTTCTGATGAAGAACTTGTGGATGAATCCGTGGGTTTGTTAGGCGTAAGCCTTTTTTGTACCCAGTGAACCCAAAAGCTAACTCGCCTCAGACGCGAGAACGAATGGTGAGAATGTCATTATTTTTCAAGGCTTGAACCCCTCCCATCGGTATTGCACAATTACATTAATGGATTCACCCACAGCCTTAAAAACTTGATCGCTCCTAATCACGCCTCAAGTCCTCGACCGAATCGGCTCATAACTGTGAATCGTCGTGGGTACGGGATTACAATTATTAATCCTTGGGAGTCTGACTAAACTCACGGACAGTCTATCTTTATATTGACATAATGCTTCGGCTGTGGTTGAAATCGAGAAATCAGGCTAATGGTCAGATGGGTGACTTTCCCTTAATTTTGCCTACAATTGCATAGGTGAGAAGAAAGAGTCCTACGCTAGATAGTGTTGCTTGCGCTAGGTTGTACTGTTATATCAAAATTGCCAGTATCCTTGGAGTTCTATTCATGTCCGTAGAATCCGCTATCAGCGAAGCTGCCATTGAGCAGAATCTGGAACAATTTTTATTGGTGCTGTCGGTGTCTCTCAGCGTCGCCACCGTTTCCCGGATTTTTCCGTTGTTCCGCAAAATCCCTTATACCTTGCTTCTGGTTATTGTCGGCTTGGGTTTAGCCTTTGTCGATGTGCGCCTAGTGAACCTATCCCCAGAACTGATTCTAGAGATTTTCCTCCCTCCCCTCCTGTTTGAAGCCGCCTGGAATATCCGTTGGCGGGATTTGCGGCGGGATTTAATCCCGGTGATTCTGTTTGCGGTGGTGGGGGTGATAATTTCGGTGCTGGGAATTGCCTTTACCATTACCCAATTTACCGAATTACCCCTGGCGCTCGCCTTATTAGTCAGCGCGAGTCTAGCCGCAACTGATCCGGTATCAGTAATCGCCCTATTCCGGGAACTGGGGGCGGATAAACGCCTGAAAACCCTGATGGAGGGGGAAAGCTTATTTAATGATGGTGTCGCCGTCGTCGCCTTTCTCTTATTAGTCGGTATTCCCCTCGGTACCCAGGAATTTTCCCTATCCGCCACAGTTGCCCAATTCTTTACCTTTATCGGAATTGGTATCGGTGTCGGTTGCTTAATCGGGTTTGGTATTTCCTTTCTTACCCAACGCTTCGATTTACCCCTCGTCGAACAATCCCTGACATTAGTTTCTGCCTATGGCACCTACCTGATTACCGAAGAACTCGGTGGTTCTGGCGTAATTGGCGTAGTTACTGTGGGGTTAGTGCTGGGCAACTTTGGTTCCCGAATTGGCATGAACCCCCGCACCCGCTTAATTGTCTCTGAATTCTGGGATTTTCTGGCATTTTTTGTCAACTCAATTGTCTTTCTCCTCATTGGTGACCAAATCGATTTTTCCCGCTTAGGACAAAACCTAAACTTAATTGGGGTTGCCATTGGAGCCCTTCTCTTCACCCGTGCCATCTCAATTTATGGCTTAGCGACGATTAGCAATGGACTCGCCAAGTCCAACATAGGTTGGCGACAACAAACGGTGTTATGGTGGGGTGGATTACGGGGTTCGGTTTCCATTGCCCTAGCCTTAAGTGTTCCGGTGAGTTTGGAGGGACGACAAGATATTATTGTTACGGTTTTTGGTGTGGTACTGTTTACGCTCTTAGTTGAGGGGTTAACTACCCAATTCCTTCTGGAAAAACTGAATTTAATTGGAGATCAACCCGTGCGTCAGAAATATTCTGAGGCAATCGCCCGTCGTGTGGCACTCAATCGAGTAAAAAACTACTTAGAGTCAGCAACGACTAACGACGAAATGAATTCAGAATTTTGTCAGTACCAGATAAAACTTGTTGATGGTCAACTCGAAACTATTCAAAGCGAGGTTGAGAAATTACTCCATCACCATCCCCAGTTACAAAGCTTGGACATGGAACAACTGCAAGAACAAATGGTCAATATCGAGGCGGATACCTACGCTGAATTTATCCGTGCTGGACGTTTAACCGAGAACCTGTCACCCCTACTACAGGAAGCCTTAATTGAAGCCGATGAAAGGCTGATTGAGAGTGACTAATACCGGATTGTAGAGACGCGCCATGGCGCGTCTGAGTTTTGAGGGGGGAGCGTATCTATTTCTGTTTCCTGAAATGATAAATGACATTTATTGATCAGATAAATCTTGGCGCTTGACCGTCGTTTATTTCCGTACTATTCTTATGAGAATAATACTTTTGAGCCTAACGTTATTATTCTTGATCGGTTGCTTCTCTCCTGCTCAAGCGGAAAATTTGCCAGCACTTGATCAGAGTAGCGTTGAAACTCAACAACCAATCCAGTCGCCGTTAAAGTCGTACTTTCTAAACGTTTTAGCAGGGGGATCACGACAATCAATTCAGCTTGATTCACCAGCAACGCGACTGGTTATTTATGTTCAGCGCGGAGAAAAGCCGATTCGCTGTGGTGATTGTATGAAAACCTATAATTGTACTCCAGGAAAGCCGCTAAAAATTAACGTCGATCCCACCACACCCATTAAAAAAATTTGGGCAGAGAATCCTTATGAGAAACAGGTGCGCCTACGCCTCGATGTTCTTGAAGAATTGACATTTTCACCGGACTGAAATCACGGTGATTTCCCAGGAATCGAATAGCTGCTAAAGGATTTGATAGAATCAACCAATCCGGTTTGAAGCTAGTTTATCAGCCCAACGGGTTGTTTCCGGTAATCGATATTTCGGAGTGCAGCGCAGGACATAATCGATCGCAGTAGGTAAGCTGATCCGATGACCTGGAGACACATACAGAGGCTTCACCCCAGTCCGCGATCGCACGACAGCGCCAATCACCTCTCCCCGATGTCGCAAGGGTTGCCAATTCCCTTTCTCTGGGGGTAGTTCCTCATGCTGACCAATTAATCGCGACTTAGCCACCCCAATCGTAGGTACTGTAATCAATAACCCTAAATGACAAGCCAAACCAAATCGCCGGGGATGGGCAATTCCTTGACCATCACACAAAATTAAATCAGGAGTTATTTTAATCTGAGATAGTGCATCCAGTACCACAGGAACTTCCCGAAACGAGAGAAACCCTGGAATATAGGGAAACGTTGTTGGGCGACGTGCGATCGCCTGTTCGATCAGTTGCAGTTCGGGAAAACTCAGTACCGCAACGGCGGCGCGGGAAATCGCATAATTGTCTTCAAATCCAACATCCACACCCGCGACATAGTTAACATCACCCACCTGATCAGAGGTAATAATTTCACCACTAAGTTGGTTTTGAATCGCCGTCGCTTCCTCAACCGTCAAAGTCCACGAGTGGCGTTGATAAATTTCCATGTTGATAATTACTCACTGGTTAGGGGAAGGTAGAATTTCATTGTTCCCCCAGATTCACTTACACTATCCAACATCTTTAGTCTTGAAACACCATAATTGTCCCCGAATAACACGCCACCCAAACCTGATTCGTTTCTGGATCATACGTAACTCCAATCGGATTGGCATTGGTATTCACCGTTTGCTGAATTGACATATCACGGGTACGAACTTTACTCATGGTATTTGAGTGATAATTTACCACATACAGAAACTCACCATCATCGGATATATCCATACTGCGGGGTGCATTCCCCGTGACAACTTTGCGTAAAACCTTACCTGTAAATAAATCAATTTTAGCCACCTTTCCTTCCCCATTTAACGTGGCGTAGAGATACTGACCCCCTGGATCAATACTTAAATGACGCGGTGAATTTCCAATATTTTTGATCCAGTCAAGGGAAAAATCATTTAAATCGACAACCGCAATATCATAAGACCCCATCACCGCCACATACGCTTTTTGGGACGCCGCATCAACCGCAATCCCACGGGGATAGCGACCCAATTTAATCCGCCGAAATTCCTGATTTTGCTGAATATCGACAACACTTAAATCCCAACTACACCAATTACTAACTAGGGCAAATCGATTATCGGGGCTAGTGGCGACAAATTTAGGCACAGAACCGACTTCAATCACTTGGTCAATCGCTAAGTTATCGGTACTGATGCGATACAAAAAACTATTGTCTGTTTTTTGCGAGGGGCTACATTTGTCACTCCCTGGATTATTAAATCCTGAACCATACATCTGGTAATTGGACACCCAGGCATATTTTCCATTATCGGAAAAGGCAGCTTCGACGGGAGATCCTTTATAGGTTCCGTTCCCTTTGGAATGCCCGTATTTCTCCAAATTCACGGCATCGGCAATGGTTTTGACCAAATTATACTGGCGGTCATACACCGTAATCGTATGACTGTACATCATATTCTGGGCAAAAAATAAACCCCGACCTGAATGCACAATAGATTTGGGGGAAATTTTGCCAGAAATGGTTTGTTTTAGGGTCATCTGGCTGGACTGACGTTGTTCATCGTTCTTTTTTTTTTCGCTGTCTTCGTTAATAAAGGAATCCTGTTCCGAAGGAGTGGTGTCGTAATTTTCTTCCGGTTCGATGAATGAATCCTGATTAAAGGGACTATCCTGGAAATTTTCCGTCGATGTCGAGAACGAGTCTTGATTCAATTCCGCAGTTGGAGACTCAATCGGGGATGGTGTTGTTGTGGGAGAGGACAATTCTAATGTCGCTTTGGTGTTAGCACCAACCATCCCATCCACGGTTAATCCCTTGGCTTTTTGATATTGAATTACGGCATTTTCGGTTAGGTTGCCATAATATCCCGTGATTGGTCCGTCATAATACCCCTGTGCTTGTAATGTTCTCTGTAGCGCTGTCACATCGGAATTGCGACTCCCGCGCTTGAGAACTAAACCAGGATTGGCGAATCCCATTCTATCCTCTGTCGCTTCCGTTGAGGGGGCAGTTTGTGAGGTGGATGACAAGGGAGTCGATTCTAATGCCGCACGGGTTTTAGGTCCAGCAATCCCATCTACGGTTAATCCCTTGGCTTGTTGCAGTTGAATCACAGCCGCTTGCGTAGTTGAACCGTAGTATCCGGTAATCGGTCCATTAAAATAGCCCGCTACTTGTAAATTTCGCTGGAGAGAGGTGACTTGAGAATTGCGATCGCCTCGTTGGAGAATAAAATTGGGTCGGGCAGATACGGCGGGTTTCTCTGGTTCTGGTATAGGTGACTCAAACTCTAGGGGGGTTGGTGTTTGGGAATCAAGACTTGAATCCGTTGGTGCTGTGGTGTCAGACTCTAATGTGGCGGTGGTATTTGTCCCCACGATACCATCCGGGCTAAGTCCGTTAGCTTTTTGAAATTGGATGACGGCGGCTTCGGTTAAGGGTCCATAGTACCCGGTAATCGGTCCATTAAAGTAACCTTCAGCTTGCAGCGTTTTCTGAAGATTGGTCACCTCAGCCCCACTATTTCCTTTCCGCAACGCTAAAACGGGACTGGCTAGGCTGACAATAAACAGCGCCATGCTTAAGAAGATAAAGGGAATCCAAGCCGCACTCAAGCGCTTTTTCCGGTCGATTGGTATAAATATGCTGGAACTAGCGGGGGGTTTGGGTTCGGAGGTTGCCAATGCTTCATCAGTGACCGCCACATGAAGGGAGGCAGGGTTTTCCATTGTTCTCTATTGTCTTAGCGCGTTCTCCGTTATGCTATACCATACGCCGTAGCTCAGCCAAGAAAAGTGTGAAGTACCCCAACTTGCTTTGCTCTTATTTGGGGCTTCCTACCTTTGCTAAACAAGGACGGTCTTATTCGTCTTTGGGATTTCCCTTTTCATGGGTCCCATGCCACGTTGGGTACTTTCAGCATAAGAGAAAGTCCGAAACTGAATAGGCGTGATGGTCTGAATCAGCGTCAACAGGCAGACGCCCGCCTTCCGCAGGCATTGATATTTTGTCAGTCCGCTTGGTATAGAGCGGTTTATGGTTGTAGAGACGTAGCATGCTACGTCTGACTTACTAGGCGCGATCGCATTGATCATTTAGAATATATAAAGGTTACAGTTTACCTTTACCCTAGAGGTTACTGCTGCATCATCCCAACCGCCAACAAACACCTCTAAACCAAACAGACAAGGCGGTCAAGGAAAATTTTAGTGGGTCTGTTACTTCTACCCTCCAGTCCTGAGTCTAAAAGCTAGTCTGGACAATGGTTTCAGTCATCGATGCGACTGAAAATCTTTTATAGAGAAAATTAGCTTTCCTTGAATCCATTAACCATATTAGTGTGATTTAAGTTACATAAGTGGAGTGCAGTCAATTACCCTGACCAACGGGAATTATCACGTTACCGTTAATCTACCTATCACAATGCACGAACTTAAAATCGTGGATACTAAAAATTAGTTTCTTTCCATGAGGGGACTTTTCTTATGCAAATGCCAAATACCCTAGAGCAACTCCCTGAAGGAGGAATGGGCATCAAGATTATTTCTCAGATAGCCGATGAGATCAGGTATATTCGCACCCGAGACCATAAAAATTGTTTGTTCATCAGCAAAGTTTATGACCAAGAGCCCGTTAAAAGACTACCGAAATGCCACCAAAAAAAATTATTTGCCCGGTTAGTTTGTGTCTGCCGCCGTCTGATTTTGACTCTGGTAAATTCCTATCGCAGAAACCGGGCGAAGTCTCGTTATCGAAACCTGAGACTTACCGTTAATAGCGACCTAAATGCCGTAGAGCAAATTTTAGAGTGGTATGGGCAGCTTCAGCATTTACCCATTCCCCAACAGGTTTGGCAATTAGGTCAAATCGCCCTGGTTGAGGCATTTACAAATGTTGTTCGTCACGCCCACAAAGGCTTATCCCAATCAACGCCCGTTGACTTGGAAATCACGGTATCCAATCATCGTTTAGATATGAAAATTTGGGATTATGGACAACCTTTTGATTTAGAAGCCAAATTAAAAGAACTTTAGCGACAAAATCATTAAGCTGTTCTGCATGTAAACCTTAATGTCAAAAATTGCGAAATCATTGCCGTAGTAGTGCGAGCATCTTGCTCGCTACCTTAGTGCGAGCATCTTGCTCGCTACCTTAGTGCCAGCATCTTGCTCGCTACCTTAGTGCCAGCATCTTGCTCGCTACCTATACCCAATTTAAATGCATGACAACTTAGCTCATTTAAAGTTCCCCCGTATCTGGATTTTAAAACATTGTTTCTTTAGTAATCATCAATACTAAACAGACGACTGAGAAACCGAGTTAGGGTAAAGAATTTCCGATGTAATCCCCCTGGGTGAGTTTAACCTCTAAGCCTCATCTGGCAACTGGACTTACCCCATCTCCATTACTGCTGTCCCCATCTCCAGTTTCTGAGGAGATAAGTAAAATAATGCTTTTACTATCTCATCAATGATAGTATCGTTGTGGCAGGGTGACTCCTAGAGAAAGATGCAACGATTGAAAAAATTACTCCTTCTATTCAAAAATTCTTGTGGGGACAACGCATTTCTGGGTGCGATTGAACAGGTTGAGGGCATTGTCTCCAAGATTTTGTCTGTGGTGATGATTGCCGTCATCTTGGTGGCAATATTCGATCTGGTTATCGTTCTGTCCAAACAACTGCTGGTTGAACCAGTCGGTTTCTTTAATGAAAGCTTGTTTGAAGTTTTTGGGCTATTCTTAAATGTTCTAATTGCCCTGGAAATTCTGGAAAATATTACCGCCTATCTGCGTAAGCATGTTGTTCAAGTTGAACTTGTTATCGTCACCTCCCTAATTGCCGTTGCCCGTAAAATTATCATTCTCAACCTTGACAAAACCGGAGGACTTGAAATTATTGGTTTAGCCCTGGCGATTCTCTCTCTCTCCATCAGTTACTGGATTATCCGCCGCACTACAGCAAAAAAACCTCATTGAATTTGTCATTCGTCATATCATATCAGCCTAAACAGTTTTTATCTCCTTACATAATTGTGATTTAAACTATGACTCACTTCTTCCAATTTGAGCAAGATTTCGTCGATTCCTTACGCTGCATCCCTATGCAGGTACGAATGAAATTAGACACCTGTGGCGTCAAACTTAAATTAGCCCACTGGCATCAATTCACCCAGCAAGAACGTCAGACGTTAGTGGAAATGCCCACAACCACAGCCCAAGAAAGCCAAGCCTATCAGCAGTATTTACAAAAATTAGTGACGAATTATACCGGGAAACCTGCCTCAGAACTGCCTATCGATCCTAATCCAGCCTGGATGGACGCGACAATAATTCCTGAGAATGTTCAAACGAAAGCCCAAGAATTTGGCGTTTCCCTCATGGCTGAACAGTGGCAAGCCCTAACTCCCACCCAGCGCTTTGCCCTAATTAAACTGACGCGCCCTAGTCATGAAAACCGGAACTTTTTGCCTGCACTCAAAGAATTTAAGATCATCTAAGTAAATCGTCATTTGTCATTTGTCATTGCTCACTGTTCCCTGACAATTCATAATGCCCTTAATTTAATGCCATGGGATTTAAGGAATTAGAAATTGACGATTGAGACGCTCGAACATTTGAATCTACCTGCTTTTGATAGACCTTTGAACAACAGTACTGCTCTAGATTAGGTTCAATGGGGATTTCAATCACAAACTCTGTTCCCTGACCTGGTGACGAAAAGCACTTGAGATGTCCACCATGCTTTTCTACCACGATCTGATAACTAATAGATAAGCCTAATCCCGTACCCTTGCCAACAGGTTTGGTCGTAAAGAAGGGGTCAAATAGTCGCTGCTTAACCGAATCGGGAATACCCACGCCATTATCGGCAATCCGAATAGCAATCCAGTTTTCGTTGATCACCTGTGTACCAACCTCAATCATGGGGTTTTTGGATGAAGTACTCTCGCCCAATGCGCCTTTCTCTAACCCTTCTTCTAAGGCATCAAGTGCGTTACACAGAATATTCATGAACACTTGGTTCAATTGTCCTGCATAGCACTCGATCAAGGGTAAGTCACCATAGTTTTTGACAAGGGTAATTGCGCTTTGCTTTGCTTTGCCTTTGATGCGGCTTTGCAGAATCAACAGGGTATTATTAATGCCTTCATGAATATCCACCGAGGTTTTCTCGGCACGATCCAGATGGGAGAAGTTCCGCAGCGATCGCACGATTTGATAGATTCGATCTGCCCCCACTTTCATCGAATGCAGTAATTTTGGCAGATCTGTGGTAATGAAATTGAGATCGATGAGTTCGATATGCTCTTGAACCTTGGTTGAGGGTTGGGGACAGGACTCTTGATAAAGTTCAAGTAACTCTAATATATCCTGAAAGTATTGCTCGGCGTAATTCAGGTTCCCATAGATAAAGTTAACCGGGTTGTTAATTTCATGAGCCACCCCAGCCACTAATTGCCCTAAACTCGACATTTTTTCGGAGTGGACGAGTTGAGCTTGAGTATGTTTCAGCTTTTGCAGGGCGTCTTGCAATTGCTGAGTCTGTTGTTCCAACTGGGCTTGCGATCGCCGCAGTTGATGTTCGACTTGCTTACGTTCCTTAATTTCCCGTCTGAGTCGCTGATTAACTTGTACCAGTTCAGCCGTGCGTTCGGTAACTCGTCGTTCTAAGTCATCATGAGCATTTTGTAGTGCTTCTTGTGCCAGTTTGCGTTCAGTGATATCCCGGACTACCTTGGTAAACCCGCGCAATCGCCCTTTCTTGTCGTACAGCGCTGTAATCACTGCATTAGCCCAAAACCTTGATCTATCCTGGCGAACTCGGTAACTTTCATCCTCAAACCGACCGTTTTCTGTCGCGATTTTCAGGGCTTGCTCTAGTTTACCTGCCTGAACATCTTCGGGTAAATAAAATCGAGACACGGATTCACCGAGAATCTCGTCTTCTCGATACCCATTAATCCGTTCAGCCCCTTGATTCCAACTGATGACCCGTCCCTCTGGGTCTAGCATATAAATGGCATAGTCTTTAACATTTTCCACTAGACAGCGGAAGCGTTCTTCACTATCGCGTAGGGCTTCCTTAGATTGCTTGCATTCAGTTTGATCACGCACCACAGCGTAGACCAATTTGTTTTCGGGATGGATTGAGACATTCCATAACAGCGATTTGTAAGACCCATCAGCACAACGACAGCGATTTCTAAACCGGATCGATGCAGTCGGATTACGGGTTAGGGTTTCTAGCTTCGCGATTGTTAGCTGGTGGTCGTGCGGATGGATCAAGTTCAGCAAAGGTTGCGCTAAAAGTTCCTGGTGAGTAAAGCCGAGTGTTTCCTCCCATCGGGAATTAAGTTGCTGGAAATGACCATCTTCCCCCAACACGCACAGCATATCCAACGAGAGCGTGAAAAAAGGATCGGAAGCCTGACTCCCGGTGCTTGGGGTTGGCGGTAATAAATTTAGCATTTTATAGCTGGGGCTTTATTATGGGAACTCTTATCTTTATTTTTATGGCTCTTTCAGATAAAGAGTTGTAGATGCGGTTTCCCCGGTTATGCATTCGTCTCATTAAGCTTAAGTTTAAAGGAGTTTAGACCTAACGCTTCGCTTTAATGATTAGAATTTCTACTGAATATGATTAGTTTTGTCTATAACTTAACCCGAGAAGTCAGTACAGGGCGCACGGGGCGTCTTTGGTGTCAACTTAATGGTTAGCTGGGCAGTTGTATAGGCGATCGCGTTTGGTATCGATGGCAGTCTTGAATCTTTGTCAAACAAAGACTTGATGCACAGGGACAATTGTAGCACGGCTGACCTGTTCGCCACACCCCACATCCTACACCCAGTTTGACAGCCTGTCTTTTGACAAGGGTTTGCCGCTTTGCCAGAATCAAGAGCCAAATATTATCAGCTTCAGTGTTCCATGTCCAAAATCTCTTCTCACCACCACAAGCCTCAAGTTTTTGCCATCGGAATTGCTCCACTGGGAATCGTATCTATTGGTGTAGTCCCCATGGGAGTAATTTCAATTGGCTTTGTTCCCATGGGAGTGTTCTCCCTAGGTTCTGTAGCCATGGGAGTCTTATCGGCTGGGCTAGTTTCTATGGGAACGGTAGCTGTTGGTTTTCAAACCATGGGCTTAGTGAGTATTGGTTCAATGGGTATGGGGAATATTCGTATTCCTATTGGCGCTGAAGAATCCCTCTCTCATCCCGACAACCATTCTCTTCCCACGCCAAACCAACCGAATCATGATTCTCACTAAGTTGTCATTCGTCATTTGTCATTTGTCATTTGTCATTTGTTCTAAAAAACTGAAAATCATCGGTGAAACGGTATTAAAAATAGCGGCAAACATGATAATAAACACCATATAAATAAGTATAGATGAGTCGGGTTAGGTAAATGGATGTCAGCTAAGATCGCTTCTATCCGTTCCTCAAGACGATTTTTAGGTGCAGTACAGCTAAAAGCCGCACAGACACTTTCAGAATGGATCAGCGGT
Organism: Coleofasciculus sp.; assembly: GCF_046539235.1. Lineage (GTDB taxonomy): Bacteria > Cyanobacteriota > Cyanobacteriia > Cyanobacteriales > Coleofasciculaceae > Coleofasciculus. The sequence goes on along the minus strand of NZ_JBKHHI010000027.1, from coordinate 4,292 downwards.
GTGCTTACAACCGTCAACAGGGATTCCGCTAACAGTAAAAAATCAACCCGTTGTGCCGCCCATTGATCGGCTCTGATTTCTCGTAACAGTAATAGTTCTTGCCATAGCGCTTCTGTATTAGTTAGTCCATAAGAGAATTGCCGCATCCAGCCCAACCAAAAGAACCAAAATGTATCCCGATAATGAAAATGTCCGTCTTCATGGGTGAGAACCGCTTGCAAATGATCAGTGTCCAGCGTCTCTAATAAACCTTGACTCACCACCAGTTCCGGTTGCCAAAATCCGACTTGAGCGCTAAAAACTAAGGGTGTGTCGAGAAGGCGGATTGCTCTACCATGAAGGGTTTGCTGAGGATAGGTGCGAACCTGTTGCCGAGAACGCCATCCGGCAAACGCTAGTTTCAACCCTGAAATTCCCACAAATCCTAAGAAAGTGCCAGCTAACCCATAACTGAACCAGCCCTCCCATCGCCAAACCATTTGCCCTTGGGGTCCCATGCAGACGATAGAGATTGCTGTCATCATCAGTAGCAGTGGCGGAAATAAGAACTTGCTTAAGGCATTTTGCCAGCGCTGCTGATAACTACCCTCGTTTCCTGACCAACTGATTCGGGTTAACCAAGCCACGGCTAAAGCACTCAGAATTAGGATTAGATGAATCATTGTTCCTCCCTCGCTTCGCGGATTGCTTGCAAACGCTGGGCGATCGCGTCGATTTGTTCTAGACTAGCTTGGTCGAGACTATCGGCAAAGGCGGCGATGATATCAGGATTTCCCACCGCCAGGAATCGCTTCAATTGATCATGGGCTTGCAGCATCCGCGCCTGTTCCTGCGAGAGCAAGGGTTGCCAACGAAATGCCCGATCTTGGCGATCGCACGTTAGCCAGCCTTTTTGGGTGAGGCGGCGCAATACTGTGGTTACGGAAGCATAGGCTAACTCTCGGTCTGGATCAGCCAAGATTCGTTCGTGGACATCTTTGGTGGTAGCCGAACCGAGTTGCCAAATAATCTCTAAAATTTCTGCCTCTAATGGACCAAGGGAGAGTTGTTTGGGGCGGTAACTGGGCATGGGAACCATAGAGATGCAATTAAAATCAGGGAATTGGATACCCAGTTTACCCGAATTTGACTTTAAAAGCTGATTTGATATTGGCTCGGATATCTGACTATATTGTTATTGAAACTTTACAATACACTTATCGCGGCTCAAACAGCTAACCTGCTAAATTGGGATGCTCCCAATTTATCCCCACAGCCGACGCCGAGGAGATCCATTGAGACGTTTATGAGTATCAGCTAGCAAACCAGGAATATCCAGTTGTTCCGGACAACGAGGTAAGCAGTCACCACAGCTTGTGCACCGATTCCCTTTCACCCCAGCAAACCAATGACCCGCATTTTCAAACATGCCATAGCGGTATGTCCCGTAATCTGTCATATCATAAGCTACGGCCAAATTCCGCAGCCTTAATACCTCTGGAATATTAATCATTTCCGGACAGGGTAAACATTGGTAACATTGGCTACAGCGATCCGTTCCTAAAGCCGTCTCAGCTTGGGTTTCTAAGCGAGAAAATACCTCAATTTCCTGGGGAGTCAGGGAGTCATCTCGATCCGCAACGGCTAACGGTGCGTCTAATTCCTGTGGATTAGCAGGTCCCACACTCAGGGTGGTAATTCGGCGATCGCTCAATAAAAAACGATAGTTCAACTCCAGTGGCGAGAAGGGATAGCAGAGTTCAACCAGTTTCGCTGGGGGAGTGTACAATCGTCCACCCTTATCCGCCGGAGAGATGATAAACACCCCCATATCCTTCTGCTGCGCTAATTCTACGGCGGGAGCATGGCGCTGAAAGACGTAGTAATAATGTAGGTTGATAAATTCAAATAAATTGGTCTGGATTGCCGCTAATATGACCTCTAGGGGAGCATGAGTGGAAAAGCCAAGGTGTCTAATCCGACCCTCTGCTAAGGCGTCTTGTATCGCCTGCATACACCCTCTAGGAGATTCGACCCAGGTTAGATGTTCCCAGGTGTTGATCCCATGAATGGCTAAGCAATCCAGATAGTCGAGCTGTAGACGCTCTAAAGATTCATCAATCCACTGTTCCATGACCTGAGGATCAGGCGTTGGCGGTAGCTTGGTGGTAATCGTGAGTTGTTCTCGGGGTACGGGTAATTTTTTGAGGATATTCCCCAAATATGGCTCACTTTTACCATAACTACGGGCGGTTTCTAGGTGATTAATCCCATTCGCGATCGCGTACTGTATGGTTTCCTCAGCATCGGACTCACCCGCCAAGCAGCGCATGGTTCCCAGGGAAAACACGGATAGCCACAGATTGGTTTTCCCAAACCGTCGATAATGCATTTCTCATCCTAAGCTTCACCGCCCGTTTTAAATCCTTTATGCTGGGAAAAGTCTTCCGGTCGGATGCTCGATACAAACTCTCGGAAAGCCTGTCGTTCCTCTTCATCTGCATCTCGATCAACAGGTATTGATGCATCAGCGATAACTTCTTCCATCACCCAAATTGGACTATCTGTACGAAGCGCGATCGAGATCGCATCACTGGGTCTAGCATCAATTTCTTTTTTGGCTTCACCCTGACGAACGCAGAGGATCGCATAGAAGGTATTATCTTGGAGGGAGTGGATAATAATCCGCTCCAACTTCATCTCCCATGTTTCCATGAGACCCACAAACAGATCATGTGTCAAAGGGCGGGGAGCTTTTTGGCGTTCCAAAGCGCTGATAATTGCTTTTGCCTGATCTTGTCCAATGTAAATCGGCAGAGCGCGTCGCTCTAGTGAGTCTTTCAGCAGCACGATTGGGCTACGGGTGACAGCATCTAATGCAATTCCAGCAACTTTCATTTCAATCATTAGCTTAGCCTCTAGAATACAGTCGGCGTCGAGGGCATCAAAGCGAAGCAGTCAAGCCACATTGGATGGATGAAAACTAGAACAAGTATACTAGTTTTTCTCTGACTTCACCAATTAACCCCAAAATCAGTCCTCTATCATTGAATTGGGTACAGATCAAAAAGATTATCTTCTCCAAGTATGCCCCAGTCTCAGGACGTTTGTTTCGGGACTTTATGAAAAAAACACATAACCGTTTATCCAGATCCCCAATAGCTCTCTAGTGGTTAATCTCCTCGCTTTGGTGAACTGCCACCTCCTTGCTTTATCTCCTAACCTTAAGATAGACTCGTTTTGATAAGTGATGAAGTCGGTGCTTCCAGGGTTGATATTGCCAACTCTGGCTTGATGTATACGCGGTATTTGGGTAGTCCCCATCGCTAAACACGAATGAGTTCAGAAGAGTTCCTCAGTTTGATTTCCCCTTCACCTTCACTACCCCTAAAATCATTTTATCACGGAGCCTCTATAATCGGTGTTCCCAGACCAGTTACTTTGATAACAGCGTGTTTACAGGATTAATTCAAGCACTAGGCACCTTGCAACCCCTAGGCGGCGATCGCTTTCAATTGTCTTGTCTTCCTGACAATGCCACCCTGATTCTAGAGGATCTTGCCATTGGTGATAGTGTCGCCGTTGATGGGATTTGCTTGACGGTTGAAGAAATTTTATCTCAAGGTTTTGTAGCAACAGCCTCAGATGAGACATTAAGCCGTACTACTTTGGGGCAACGGCATCAAGCTGCCACTTATGTGAATTTGGAAACCTCAATAAGGGTGGGTAATAAACTTGGCGGACATTTTGTCACAGGTCACATTGATGGCATTGGTTCGCTACAGGATTCGGTCAGAACAGCCAATTCCTGGATTCTATGTTTTACTGCACCAGCATCGTTACAAAAATCATGGCAACGTCACATTGCTCGTTTTCTGGTGCCGAAGGGAAGTATTGCAGTTAATGGGGTGAGTTTGACCATTGCTGAGTGTGACCCCCAGGGGAGTTGGTTTAAGGTAGCCGTGATTCCCCACAGTTATGCTCAAACTAACTTGAGTTATTTGCAGCCGGGACAATGGGTGAACGTAGAAAGCGATATTTTAGGCAAGTATGTTGAGAAACTATTAGGACATCAAGTCCCTAGTGGGAATTCTTTACCAATGAATGATATTTCCCCTGAATTCCTCGCCGAACACGGCTATTTATAAATGATGAAGCTGATGGCACGCTTCCTGCCGACTACCAACTTACATAGGACTTACGCAAAGCCTCTATCTGTAGGGTGGGTTGAGCGAAGTCGAAACCCACCATTGCCACCATAAGCTGTCATGCATTTAAATTGGGTATTAGTAGCGAGCAAGATGCAAAGCCTG
>NZ_JBKHHI010000026.1:0-27895 GCF_046539235.1 Coleofasciculus sp. | reverse complement strand
CTTAATCTCAAAACTTCACTTACCGTTTAGATCCCCCTAAATCCCCCTTAAAAAGCTATGCATTACTCACATCTTTCTTAACATTAGCGAGAGCGATCGCTCTCGCCCTCTCCAACCCCCATTCCTACATAGCCAATTCTCAATAAAACTTGATTTTTGTCAATAATGGTTTTTGCTTATTTGTCAAGTCTAGTGGAATGAATCAATCCTGAAAGCCTTGTGAAACAAGGCTTTCAGGATTGTTAAGAAAGATGCGAGTAAGGGATAGGATCAAATAGGGGGACGGAAGGGGGATCTAAAGGGGGACGGAAGGGGGAGAATTCAAAGCCTCTCTCCTTGTAGGAGAGAGGTTTTCCAGAGAGGTTTTCCAAATCCCGTGAAACCATTTACCCTGAACTACATAAAACTGGGTTGATGGCGAATTAAATTGAGAAACTCTTCACGAGTTTTCTGTTCCTCTTGGAACACACCCACCATGGCGCTGGTTACTGTCCAGGAACCGGGTTTCTGTACCCCCCGCATAACCATACACATGTGAGTCGCTTCCATGACTACAGCCACTCCCTGGGGTTCTAAAATAGTTTGAATGGCTTCGGCAATCTGGCGGGTTAGGCGTTCCTGAACTTGTAGGCGCCGTGTATACATTTCCACAACACGCGCTAACTTACTCAGTCCCACAACTTTCTGATTGGGAATATAAGCAACGTGCGCCCGTCCCATAAATGGCAGCATGTGGTGTTCACACAGGCTAAAGAAATTAATATCCCGCACTAACACCATTTCGTTGTGACCTTCATCAAAAATCGCCCCATTTACCAATTCTTCTAGGGACTGATTGTAGCCACCCGTCAAGAAGCGCATGGCTTCCGCGACTCGTTTTGGTGTTTTCAATAATCCCTCGCGTTCAGGATCTTCGCCAACGCCTAAAAGTATAGTCCGCACCGCGTCCATCATGTCTTCGGTTGAGGCTTCCCCAGGAATCTGTAACTTAGGTTCTTGACCATTCTGGGTATTGCGATCGGGTCGGGGTTCAACTTGAGTGGTGGAGGTGTTACCAGTCACGGGTGTCATAGAGTCAGAGCGATTCAAACCATTGGAGGAAGCAATAGTCATAATTAGGTAGTATTGATAATCTTGACAAGGTTGGATGGGAGGGTCGGATGGTGTCTTTCTAGAGAGTTCCGGCACTGGGCATGAGAGTCAGGGAATCGATAACAGCCGCTTGGGGGATTAAGGCGGCGTGCAAAAGAGATTGGGCAACAATTTCGGGGGTTAACATGGCTGACCGATTCAAGTCGGCTTTTACGGTGTCTGTATCCCAGATTGGCGTATTCACTGCCCCTGGACATACCGTCACCACCCGAATACCATTGTCGCGTTCTTCAGCCGCTAGGGTTTTGGATAGGGCAATCAACCCGGCTTTGCTGACGTTGTAGGCGCCCCAACCGGGAAACGATTGCTGACCCGCAATGGATGCCACATTAATAATTGTGCCGTGTTGCTGCTGACGCATGGTGGGTAAAACACCAAGAATGCATTGCCATACACTGGTAAGATTGAGATCCATTACCTGCTGCCAGTCCGCTAAGGGGGTTTCCGTCAGCGTACCGGTATAGCCCATACCCGCATTGTTGACCAAAATATCCAGGCAGGCAAAGTCAGCCGCGATCGCTTCGATTTTAGTTTTGACCTGATCGAGTCGATTTAGATCAAGGAGATAGGATTGAGCATTGACTCCAGCTTTTCGGGCGGCGGTGGCTACTGCCTCTAATTTGTCCTGAGAACGGCTAACTAATGCCAGATCAATTCCGGCTTTGGCAAAGGCTAAAGCCGTAGCTTTGCCAATACCACTACTTGCCCCAGTAATCAAGGCACGTTTTTTAACGGAAGAAGTCATAAAATTTTCCAACTCAGATGCGGCAAGGGTTCCCTGGTTAACTTATGCTTGAGCATAATGTAGACCTGTAGAGGTTTGGTTACCAAACCCCTAATTGTGACAGGAATGGATTAACGTCCTGACGCTAAGTTGTGAAGAATTGTTACAGATCTGATTATACGACTATCTGGGTTCCCTTGACAAAAGGGCAGAAGTCGGAAGGATAATTCAGCCCTTATCCTGCTTACTTCAGTTGGATGCCAAAATTCCCTTAATTATTGTAACGCTCAAACCATCTTCAAGCATGTAGCTCAGTAAAAACCCCAATATGGCGAAACTTCTGATAGCGTAACTCCCGGCGTTCCTTGGGACTCAACCGAGATAAATCTTCCAGATTTTGCCGGAGGGCGGCTTTAAGCGTTGCCGCAGCGGTTAAGGGGTCAGAATGAGCGCTGCCTAAGGGTTCAGGCACTAATTGATCCAAAATTCCTAAATCTTTCAGATCCCAGGCGGTTATCCGCAGCGCAGCGGCGGCTTGGGGGGCTTTTGCCGCATCTTTCCAGAGAATCGCGGCACAGGCTTCGGGAGTAGCAACCGTATAAACGGCTTGTTCGAGCATGAGAATGCGATCGCCTACACCAATCCCCAAAGCACCACCCGATCCGCCTTCGCCAATCACCGTACAGATAATCGGCACATCCAAGCGAAACATTTCCCGAAGATTATAGGCGATCGCTTCCCCCTGACCTAATTTTTCCGCCTCAACACCTGCCCAAGCCCCCGGCGTATCAATAAACGTTAAAATCGGCATCCCGAAGCGATTAGCATGTTCCATCAGCCGCATCGCCTTACGGTAGCCACCGGGCGACGCCATGCCAAAGTTCCGCGCCACATTATCTTTGGTATCCCGTCCCTTTTGATGCCCTAACATCACCACCGGACGTCCCCCTAAGCGCCCAATCCCACCGACTAATGCCGGGTCATCACCGCCCCTGCGATCGCCATGTAATTCCATCCATTCATCACTAATCGCCTGAATATAATCCAGCGTACTCGGACGCCGGGGGTGACGGGCTAACTGAAGCCGTTGGGCTGGAGATAAACTACTAAAAATTTCTTGACGTAATTGTACCGCCCGTGCTTCTAACTGACGAATTTGGTCAGAGACATCGACATTGTTTTCCTGGGCGAGTTCGCGAATTTGGTTAATTCGGGTCTCTAATTCATAAAGGGGCTTCTCAAAGTCCAGCAGAAAAATCCGGTTTTCAGTGGTCATGGGTCAGTCGTTTTATCCCTTAAACGTTCAGCAGCGGTCTAAATCCATGTTTAATTGACACCCGTCCAATTTTTTCCATCTTGTCTACCGTAATCTGATTCCGTCCCCAGGAAAAGTTGGTATACCAATTTTCAAATTCTAAGAGCATCGACTCCGCAAAGCAGGCAAATAGCTGACGCCCTGGATCTTTCATTTCCACGATTTGCATAATTTTCCAGTCGATATCCAATGAATGCTCGACAATGCCTCCATTGAGAACATAAATGTCGGGATGTTGTAACTTAGTGGCTAAATTCTTGGGGTAACCCCCATCAATCAGCAGACAGGGCTTCTTTAACACCGAGGCATCAATGTCAATGCCCTTGGACATACTCGCCACCCAGACAATAATATCCGCTTGGGGTAGCGCCTCTTCCAATCCCATGATTTTGCCGCGTCCTAATTGATCTTGTAAGGCTTGCAATCGTTCCTGGTTACGGGCGGTTAAGAGAATCTCGGCGACATCGGTGCGGGTATTGAGCCAACGACAAACGGCACTACCAATATCGCCCGTTGCTCCACAAACTGCCACGGTAGATTTTGACAGGTCAATACCCAACTTTTTCGCCCCTTGTTCAACTTGGGCGCATAGGATATATGCCGTGTGGGTGTTACCTGTAGTAAAGCGCTCAAACTCTAACTTGATATTGCGAACCTGGCTTTTCTCATATAAGTGGAATTCTTCAAAAATAATTGACGAAAAGCCACCTAATGCGGTAATGTCAATGCCGTTTTTCTGAGCATGAGCCATCGCATTGAGAACTTTACGGATAGCGGCTTTGATCCGGCGCGTGGCTAGCATCTCTGGCAAAAAGCACGATTCCACATAGCGTCCTTCTATCGTCTCCCCGGTTAGGCTAGTCACCTTAATGGTGTCCACGATTTGGGGAGGGGCGCTGCACCAAAAATCTAACCCTTGGTCAGCATATTCTGGGTAGCCCAGATCTCTGGCGACGGCTTGGGCGTGTTGCAAACTGGTAAGGTGACCGATAAGACCAAACATTTACTGCTCGCTGGTAAGGCTGTTAATCAGGGAAAAATGGGAAATTAGACTAAGAATTTGTTAAGGACTTTAAAAAATCTTATCAGGAAGATAGGGAAGATGGGGGTGATGGTTTAAGTTTTGACCCTTCGCTTTGCTTGAGGACATGGCGCGTGATGTTTGTAGGGGCGGGTTTCACTACTATCGTTTCTTGCCTCACCCGGATGTGACTAAACCCGCCCTGACTGAGGTGTAGAGACGCGCCATGGCGCGTCTCTACATTAGACCATTAGATCTAGGTTGAGCTAGGCTGCTGTCAATCCGTAGGCGGACATCCGCATGATGTCACGGGTGGTAAAGCCGATGTTGCTGAGGGCTTCACCGTAGGCGATCATGAAGTCTTCTACGAGAGCATCTTTTTCCATTCCCAGGATATGAGCATCCTTCTCAACTTGGTTGAGCATCCGCCAAACCAGGGGCAAGTTTTGCTTATTGGCTTGTTCGAGTTCGGTTTTCGAGGCTTCAAAGTTCTGCTTGAGCCACTCTTCGCCAAAATTCAGGTGCATGTACTCGTCTTTGACCACACCTTCGGTGATTTTTCGGGCAAAGGGATCAGCGACGGGAATGTAAATGTTATAAGCGGCGATCGCGAAACATTCAATAATCAGGGATTGAATTAGCAAGCAGGTAACGATATTACCTGAGGCGGCGGCGGTTTGGAAGTTTTGGTGTAAATCGCTGAAATACTCCTTGGCAAACTCCATATCCGCTGTGACACTCAAGTTGCGACCACAGGCTTGAAACCCCTTCTTATGGCGGTTTTCCATCTTGGCTAGGCTGGTTAGCTCATCCTTTTGGTCGGGTAGCAGTTCAGCCAGTTGGATGTAATTATCATAAGCTTCTTGTTCCCCTTCGATCACGATCGCGTTGATGCGGCTATAGGCGTCCTTGTATGTTTCACTGTTGAAATCTAGCTCTTGGCTGACTGTAAGCTGCTGCATCAGTAGATTTTCTCCTGTTTGCATGAGTAAGACGTGTTTCAAAAACGCTTTGAACCTAATTCTAGACCGTTGGCTCAAAACCGCTATATAAAACTTAACCCATTAATGATATATGGTGAGAGGTATTGCCCAATAGTGCTTTAGACAGCAAATTCTCCCCTCAATCATCAGTATTCATTTATTAAAAGCATAGGATTAAACAAAGATAAATGTCTAAATCGCTACAGATTTTTTCCTTCGTCAGGGAACAGGCAACAGGGAACAGGCAACAGGGTCAGGTAGAGACGTAGCATGCTACGTCTCTACACCCTTCCCATCCGGGAATGCTGAAACGCTAGAATGTGGAGTCGAATAGTTATTCATCCCTCATTCATGTTTGATTGGGTCTGGTTATCTCGCGTCACAGGGCTAGGATTAGTAGGAACTGCTGCTGGATCTGCCTTATTCTTTGGCATACTGGAGCAAAGCTTCCTATCCAAGCCAAACAAGGGTCACCCGAACTCAGTAACGGCGATCGCACCGGGTAAGACTCAAGCTGTAACCTTACCCCCGCAACCGTTACCCTTACTCACTTTACCCAAATCTCCTCCCGCCTCGGAGGTATCCCAGAAATCTCTTCCGGTTCTCTCGCGTCCATTCGATCTCAAGCAAAGCCTCAACACCTATCAGCCCCTGTTTGGGACGCCAACCTCTTTAGGGATGGTAGCTATTGGGGTAGCGGAGGGCAATTATCGCCTGTTTATTGAAAATGGCAATCTCTATGTTCAGCAAACCCGGTTCTACTTTGGACATACTGATCCGGGTAACTTATCCTGGGGGGATGTAGTCACGAATTATGGACCCTGTAGTGATCAAGGACGCAGTAGGGGAGATATTGCCTTAGCCGAACAACTGTGTTTAGAGCGATCGCGATCGCGACTACCCACTCATCTAGTTGATTTGAATGCAGCGGGTATCGACCCAGAACGGGATTTAGAGGCTTTACTCAATGTAGCTGATTTATACAATCAGGCGATGCCCATCCATTCTCGCCACTTTCCCCAAGCCCTCGCCATCGCCAAAAAGGGTGGGTTAAGGGGAATTGATGCTCTAGCTTGGGCAAGAACAGCATCCTTTTACCTTAATGTCAATAATGAGTTAGATTTAGAAACGGGTTCCAACAAAGCTACAGGACTCTTAGGTATTTGTGCTAGAGAAAACCTGCCCATCACGGAATGGGACTGTGTTTACAAAGACCAAATGCGACGAGTCAAAGCCATTGCTTCAGTTGTTGAAAAGTATAGCCAAATCTATCAATCAAAAACTAATTAAGGAATCGTTACGCACTGGAGTTTAGGGGTCTTCCGTAGTTAGTGTGCTAAATTGTTAGTTTGATTTGCCCGAATATTTGACAGTAAGAGCTTTAGCCTGAAGTTCCCTGATTTCAAGTCGTTTTGAGCTACTTAGGCACTACACACTAAGTCCAGAAGACCCGAATTTTTGGACAAATAACAAATGACAAATGACATAAGACAAACTAGAGAAGTTCTCTTACCTTATCCGACAAAACGGTCAGCGCAATCTTCTCGCGATTAGGTTCTCCTCGGGCGAGAGATTCAGTCAACTTACTTGCCTGATCCAGGCTGATTTTGCCCGGAAACGGCGGTTCATACGGATCAACGATCGCTTCCACAATCACCGGACCCGGTGTATTTAATGCCTGCTCTAGGATATCGCCACATTGGGCGGGGTCATCAATGGTGAAGCCAACTCCGCCACATGCCCGGGCAAAGGCAGCATAATCAATAGGTTGCAATTCACAGCCATATTCGGGATTACCCAGGAAAACCATTTGCTCCCATTTAATCTGACCCAATGTATTATTCTTGATGATAATAATTTTGATCGGGAGCTGATACTTGACACAGGTGGCAAACTCTGGCATCAACATGGAAAAGCCACCATCACCCACAAAGGCCACACACTGACGGTCAGGATAGGCAATTTGGGCGGCGATCGCGTATGTCAACCCACAAGCCATAGATGCCATGGTTCCGGATACGGAGTACATTTGCCCCTGCTTGACCGGGATGTAACGGGCTGACCAGGTGGTAATCGTACCGGAATCGGCGGAGATAATCGCCGTATCCGATAACTGTTTCCCCAACTCCCAGGCGACAACTTGCGGTTTCATCGGCTGATCCTGACGAGTCCCCCGTTCTTCCATTAACTCCCACCATTTTTGGGTTTTCTCCTGCGCCTTCTCCAGGAAACTCCGGTCTTCCTTGCGGTTTAGCATCGGTAGCAGGGCGCTAATCGTGCGACGCGAGTCACTCACCAAACCCACTTCCACCGGATAGCGCAAGCCAATATGGATAGGTTCGAGATCAATCTGAATTGCCCGCGCTTGACCGGGTTTAGGCAGAAACTCCATATAGGGGAACGTTGTTCCCACCATCAGCAGGGTATCGCACTCTTCCATCACTTCCTGGGAGGGTAGGGTGCCAATCAATCCTAATCCACCTGTAGTATAGGGGTTGCGATCGGGAACCACGGTTTTCCCTAATAAGGCTTTCACAATCGGTGCGCCTAACGTCTCAGCCAGTTGTTCCAGTTCATCCTTTGCCCCTAACGCACCGCGACCTGCCAAAATCGCCACCTTCTTGCCAGTGTTGAGAATATCGGCAGCCCGTTGTAAATCCTCTTGTACCGGGAGTCCAGCACTGCGGGCGTAGACTTCAGACGAGTGATGGAGAACATTGCGGCGTGAGCTTCTGTCTGGCGCACTTTGGGATTGAAAGTCAATGGGAAATGTGATATGCGCTACACCATGATGCTGGAGAGCCGCACGGCAAGCGAGATTGGTGATACCTTCAACATGGGCAGGACCCATCACCCGCGTATTGTAAATCGCCACATCCATGAACACCTTGTCCAGGTCTACATCTTGCTGGGAATGGGTGTTAATCAGATCATGGTAATGATGACCTGTAATCGCCAGCACAGGTTGACCATCCATCTTGGCGTCATAAAGACCATTGAGCAAATGTAGACCCCCAGGACCCGATGTGGCAAGGCAAACGCCTAACTTGCCCGTATATTTTGCATAGGCACAAGCCATAAATGCGGCGCTTTCTTCATGGCGTACCTGAATAAAGCGGATTTGGTCTTGGCGTTTGCGTAGGGCTTCCATGATGCCATTAATGCCATCACCTGGCATACCAAAAATGACTTCAACGCCCCAACTCTGCAGGGTTTCAATCAGTATATCCGATGCAGTTGTCATAATTAATTGATTTGTACTATACTCCTCTTTTCATACCCATTTCGTCTGGGCATCCATGGTTTTGGTAATGGGAAAATCAGTGTCCAATAAAGCCATGTTGGATATCCGAGGTGTTCCACTCAATTATCCGTTTGATTGCCAAAGCAATTTTGCTAATGATATTCGATTTTAATTTCCCAGCTTATCTATCTAAAGGTTTAAAAGTTCCCCCATCTCAAGAAGAGCCGTATTTCTGATGACTTAGATGCAGGACTGTAAATAAGCCGGTAAAGCCACCGCCTAGAATTAGGGTAGGATGTGTTGATTGATTCATCAATGATTTATTCCGCTGGGGAGAACTTCACTAAATACCATCTATTAGGCTACGACATTTTGAGGATTGCCGTCGGCAAATGTGACAATATTTTCAACCGTTGTATCTATAATCCGCTGGACGGCTTCCTTGGTATTAAAAGCACTGTGAGGAGTAACAATCACATTCCGTAAGCGCAGTAAAACATGATCCGCCAGTAAGGTTTCTAAATCGTGCTGTTTGCCATAAACCGATCGCAACAGTTCTGCTTCCTCGCGCATTACAGGTTCTTCGGGTAGCACATCCAAACCCGCTGCAGCCACCTTACCCTCAGCCAACGCCTGCAATAGGGCATTGATATCTACTATAGATCCACGAGAGGTATTAATTAAAATAACACCCTCTTTCATAGCGTCAAATTGTTCAGTAGAAATCAGATGATGGGTTTTCGGATTTGCTGGAACATGTAAGGTGACAACATCGGCACTGGATAAGACTTCTTTCATTTCGGCATACCGAAATCCCAGCCGCGACGCCAATTCTTCTTTTGGTTTCACATCAAACGCTACAACCTCCATGCGAAATCCCTTGGCGATTTCAATCACGCATTCTCCAATATTTCCTGTACCCACTACCCCCAAAGTTTTACCCCGCAAGTCGAAGCCTTGAAGCCCTACCTGGGAAAAATCACCTTTGCGAGTGCGATCAGTCGCCTCGATTAAATTATGACTGAGAGCTAATAGCAGTGCAAAAACATGTTCAGCAACAGTATTTTCACCGTAGGTGGGTACGTTGCAGACTTTGATGCCATGTTCTTGGCAATAGTCAGTATCAATGTGGTCAAATCCTGTTGATCGCGTGGCGATCATTTGCAGATTGTTAAATTGTTTTAAAACATCGGCGCTTAAATCTGAGTAGATAAACGTGGAAATAATATCGGCATCTGCATAATGGCTGACGTTGTCTGTAGTCAGTGACTGATTCACACATTCAACTTGATGAAAGGGACTCAGTTTTTGAAAGATATCGCGTTCCCAGTCTTCAACATTGAAAGCAATGATTTTCATGATTTTACCTTCTCTTGCTCAAGTTTGCTTTTTTCGATTAATTCATCAAATATTGATGCTTTATTATCCTAAAGTTGTGGCTGTATGGTTTCTATCTCAGGGTATAAACTTCCCTAGAGCGTCGGTCAAGTATTATGAGAAACCGGGTTGCTCGTGAGGATGACAAGCTTTCACCCAAAGAAACCCAGTTTCTTGACCGATGTCTTAGCTGAAGAGGGCTGAAGCCCTCACTACGAAGCCAGTATGACGAAGGGCGGGTTTTGTTGAGAGGTTATCGGTGAGGATCAAAATTAAATGGCTAAACCCGCCCCGACAATTACTATTTTTTGTGACGGTTAACTGGGGTTAGACAAACCGACGCTCTCAGCGTCTGCTTAAGATTTGAGGGGTAGTTCCACGATAAAAGTGGCTCCCTTTCCTTCTCCATCACTTTCGCACCACACGGTTCCCCCATGCAGTTCAACTAAATGACGTACAATCGCCAATCCTAGTCCTAATCCGCCATGGGAACGAGTTATTGAGCCTTCAGCTTGGCGAAAGCGGTCAAAAATGTAAGGCGCAATGTCAACAGACACACCCTTCCCCGTATCTTGCACCCGAATGTGTACCGCATTTTCTAACCATTCCAAATAAACCTTGACTTGTCCGTGAGTTGGGGTAAACTTAATCGCATTCGACAAAAGATTCCAAACAATTTGCTGTAAGCGATCGCTATCCCCCTTAATCACCCTCTGGCTTGGTGCTAAAAATGAGTCAATCTGAATACTTTTAGCGTCGGCGGCGGGTTGTAAGGTATCAATGGCGGCGTTGATAACCTGCTGCAAGTCAACAGGGATCACAGTTAAGCGCAAGTTACCCCGAATAATCCGCGACACATCCAGCAAGTCATCAATAAGCTGGGCTTGAGACTTAGCATTGCGTTCAATTACTTCTAACGCCCGCTCTACTTGGTCTTGACTCAGTTGCTTTCTTCGCAAGAGTCCCGCCCATCCTAGAATCGCATTTAGGGGCGTTCTCAATTCATGGGATAGGGTGGCTAAAAATTCATCTTTCAGGCGATTCGCGGTTTCAGCTTCAGCCCGGGCGGCTTGTTCATTTTTAAGCAATTCAGCCCGTTCTGCTTCCATTTGCTTGCGCTGGGTGACATCTTCAATCGCGCCCTCATAGTAAATGACTTCACCCTGATCATTGCGAGTAGCACGAGCATTGTAGCGTACCCAAATCATCGTATTATCACACCGACGCATGAGCATCTCAAAGTCTCGCACCACTCCGCCTGAGTCTATCTGACTATGCCATAGGTTGTTGGTTTTGGGATCAACAAGGTGATTGGATATATTTTTGTCCAGCAAAGCTTCTAGGTTGGGATATCCTAACAGTTGTAACAGGGCGGTATTGGCTTCAATAATTTGACCCGTTGGCGTCATCCGGTACAGTCCGATTGGCACTCCTTCAAAGAGTTGTTGATATCGCTGTTGCGCCTCCTTAAAGGCTTGATGTTGCTTAGAGCGCTCCCAGGCTGCTCGCACAGCAGCGGCGAGACGAGTATAATGCTGAGGGGATTTGATAATATAATCGTCAAGTCCCGACTTCATCGCCTCAACAGCAACTTCTTCGTTTCCTGTCCCGGTAAACATGACTACAGGGCAATCTGGATACCGTTGCTTGACTTGGTGCAGTACGTTTAAACCATCACTCCAACGCAAGCTATAATCGGTGACGACGATATCAAACTGTCTCTCGGCTAATGCTTGTTCGAGTTCGCTGATATCGGTAATCTCTTGAGACTTTAGGTGGTCAAACTCCTGCTCTAGCCTGTGTAGCGCTAGCATGCGATCATCGGGGTTATCGTCAATTAGCAGGATTCTTACAGGATCGTTATATATCATTTGTTAATTGGGTATTGGGGAAGTTTTTAGTTTTGTTTAGGCGGGATTTCACTATTTCAAACCATGGGTTTTTCGTTGAACATTAACCAATACAGATCGAGAGTACGAATCATTTCTAAAAAATTATGGAAATTTACAGGTTTGACTAAATAAGAATTTGCGCCGAGATCATAAGCTTTATTAATATCCGGGGTTTCTTTGGATGCCGTTAACACCACAACTAATAGACGTTTTAACTGAGGTTGCTGTCGAATCCAAGCTAAAACTTCTAGACCGGATTTACGAGGCAGTTTTAAATCTAGTAAGATAAGAGCCGGAATAGGATAACGTTTTAGGTCATTATACGGTGCTTTGCTGTTTAAGTAACTGATTGCCTCCTCTCCGTTTGTGACAACTTGCAGTGAATGAGGTAAATTGAGACGTCTAAATGCACGCTGAATTAGGAAAACATCATTATCATCATCTTCAACGAGTAAGATATTAGAAGGTTTGCCGCTCATAATCTTCTCCGTAAAACTTACTCAAAATGCTCAAAGACTGAGGAAGGCGGGTTTAGTCAAGTTATCGCTTTAAGTAGGTGGGGACAATTAAAGTTAACGGTTGAGATTAGGGAACTGCTTAACAGGGAACAGGGAACGGTAAGGGTTTGAGGAACATTCACAGAACTTAACATAGTTCGCTTTATTTCCACCGACCTACTTACAGGCAAATGTTATCAGTAAAACCCGCCCCTACCCAATAAAAGATGTATCATGGTATTGCTTTTTGCACCTCAATCCAAAATCGACTTCCTTGATGGAGTGATGACTCAACTCCCCAACGCCCTCCTAGACGTTCCATACCTTTACGGACAAGGGCTAAACCAATACCACTACCGGGATAAGTTTCACGACCGTGTAAGCGTTCAAATACCAGGAAAATCTTTTCTTGGTATTCCGGCTCAATGCCAATTCCATTATCCTCGATCCAGAGTCGTATCCATGTACAACCCTTTACATCTTGTCGTTCTTCTGCCCACACCTGTATCTGAGGCTGCACTGTTTCCGGGACAAACTTGATCCCATTGGCAATCAAATTGGATACAACTTGGATGAGTGTACCACGATGACCCAAAACTTCCGGCAAGGGTATTACTCCTTTCTGGGCTACCTTAATTTGGGCATTTGTGTTGTTGATGACTGCCTGGAGCTGGAAGAGTGCTTGTGCCACAATGGAATCTAAACTAATCGGCTTGAGGGGGAATTCCAGCCGCCCCAAGCGACTATATTCGAGTAAATCTTGGATCATTGCGTCCAAACGCTGGGCAGCCGTGATAATCCGTTGAGCATAGTCTAAACCGATTGAATCTAATTGGGAACCGCAGTCTTCAACTAAGGCATTAGCAAACCCTTGCATTGCCCGTAACGGCGCTCTGAGATCGTGGGAAACGGTGTAGGAGAATGCTTCGAGTTCCCCATTGATGGCTTGTAATTCCTGAGTTCGTTCACTCACCCGCTCTTCTAGTTCCGTTGTGTAGCGTTTAAGCTGCTGTTGTAATCGGGATTGAGCGATCGCGATCGCGAGTTGATTTGCCACCTGTTGTACAATGGTCTTACCTTCGTCATCAAGGGCATTGTCCCCACTGAACTCTAGGTTGAGCGTGCCAATTAATCCCTGCTTACTTCGGAGCGGAATAACCTGGAAGGATGATACATTTTGTGAGAGCAAGACTCGCACCATGGGTCGCAATAAGGGTACAATCTCTATCTGTTGGAGTTGATGAATTTTACCATCAGCTAATTGAGCCAGTTGAGGGGTAAACGGTTCTAGATCAATGGTTGTTCCGGCTGGGTTTTCCGTCTCACCATCAGTCGCCAAGAGTGTCGCTTGCCGAGAGTCCCAATCAAAAATCATCACACTCAGATGAGTACAAGGTAGCAGGTATTTTAAATTGGCTAAAGCCACTTGAGCCATCACGGACGGTGGTTGCTCCGCGAGAATGGTTTGGTCAATGGCTTGTAAGGTTTGCAGGCGGTCAATTGTTTGTCGCAATTGGAGTTCAAGTTGCTTGCGCTGGGTGATGTCGAAGGTGAAGCCAAGGATTTGCACAATTTCCCCTAACTCGTTCAACATCGGCACATACTTAATTACGGTGGTGAAAGGGTTAGTATTCGGTAACCGAATTGTGGTTTCTACCGTCTGGGGAATGCGGATTTTTATCACCCGCTTGAGTGTCGGTAAATAGGAATCTGTAACCTCCGGTGACCAAATTTCCTCATCCTTGTGTCCCAGATACTCCGCTAACGACTTGCCCGTGCGCTCAATTGTTTTCGTATTTACAAAAATAAACCGTCGCTGAGCATCATAGATCACAAACATCTCCGGACTATGATTCACCGCCAGCCGGAATCGTTGTTCACTCTGACGCAGGGCTTTCTCTGCCTGCTTATATTCGGTAATATTATGATTAATTTCTAAAATCGCTAATGGATTCCCCTGAGGATCTCGCTGTAATGTCCAACGACTAGCGACGGTAATCTGATTCCCGTTTCGTGTATTTTGAATTAACTCACCGGGCCAATATTCTTGATGCCATAATTGAGCTTTAATTTCGCTTAAAGCCTGGGGAAAAATCGTGTGCAGCAATTGGTGAGCATTTTGTCCAATAGCTTCCTGACTACTCCAACCATACAAACGTTGCGCCCCTTGATTCCAGTAGGTAATTCTGCCCTCTAAATCCCGCACCATAATCGCATCATTAGCTAAGTCTAGAAGTTGAGCTTGTTGGCTTAGGCGTTTTAACCCTAATATTTGCTTCGTTATATCTGTCTGAACTCCGAGAAAATGAGTTAACTTTCCCTGGGAATTTCGCACGGGTGAGATATAGAGATCGTTCCAGAACAAAGAACCATCTTTACGATAGTTCCGCAAGGTTACTTGACAGTCTCTTTGTGTTGCAATCGCCTGTCGTAATTCATCCACGCCGACTTGATTGGAGTCATCTCCCTGCAAGAAACGACAGTTACGACCGAGTATTTCGGCGACGCTGTAACCTGTGAGTCGTTCAAACCCAGAATTGACAAAAATAATTGGGTTATCCGGTTGATGGGGATCACTAATTAAAATCCCATTGCTACTCGCATTAACTGCACTCTCCAGTATCCGTAATCGTTCCCCTTGTTGACAACGGTCAATGGCTGCACCGAGAATATTCGCGATCGCTTGTAAAAAGTTAATATCATCTTGGCTAAACTGGCGGTAAACTGTGCTATGAACGCCCAAAATACCAAAGGGTTGATTTTCTGGGTTGGGAATTGTCGTCTCCCAATGTCTAAGTTCCCTTAGTCTCACCGACGAGACATTCGGGATAATCACACTCATCCCACTGACAACCCCATGATCGCGTAATAGAGGCGGAGGAGAAAATCGCGATTCTGTTCGCCAATCTTCGACCACGATTGGTTCTTGAGACAGGAGAGTATAGCCTGTTTGAGAATTGGTTTCCGTCTCTACAGTAGCTTGACCGACTAAACCAACCTGCCAACCTACACCCGCCCGCAACAATAAGGCTTTGCCATGAGGAAGTAATTCCAGAACTTTGGCATAGTCTAGGTCGAGAGTTTTTGCCAAAATAGTCACCGCACAGTTCATTAACGAATCAATGTCAATCCCCCTTAAGGCATATTGACTAAACCGCACAATTGCTGTTTGTTGAGTGACCCTGGCTTGGAGTGTGGCGATCAGTTGCAGGTTCTGGGAAAGGGCGACAGATTGAGTCGTTTCCGGCTGAGGGGATTGAGACTGTAGCTTAGGTGCTAACGCAGCACGAACGGCTGTCACCAGTTTTTTATAATGGGACGGCGATTTAATAATATAGTCATCTAGACCCGCCTTCATTGCCAATACAGCGAGTTCTACACTGTCTTGACTGGTGAACATAATAAATAGACAAGCGGGTTGCAGGCGTTTAACCTGCTTCAATACAGCTATACCCGTCGCCCCAGGAAGTTCATAGTCCGCGATCGCGATATCGAAATGACCCTCTAAAAGTACCTGATTTAGGTCTTTAGCATTGGTCGGCTGGGCGACGTACAGTGCGGAAAACTCTTGCTGCAATTGACGAATGATTAAGGCTCGTTCATCTGGGTCCTCATCAACGAGGAGCAGATGCACAGGAGTGTTAATCACAATTTGTCAAGTTTATTTAGAGTAAAGACGTACCACGGCACATCTGGGAGCAGGAGAGATATATTATATATTACTATAGAGCAACCCTGTCGCCTCTGGAAATAGGCAGACTCTGATCAGCATATCGCATTATCATCCACTCGGTCTCCGACTTTTGGAAGAAGTTGGGGATCTAATTCAACCTTAGACTTTTAACCTCCGAGATAACCCCAAACCCAAACTCCCCACGGCGAGTAAACCGAGTGGAGAAGACGGTTCCGGAACCGTAGCCGCCACCGCTGACTTAAACTCTGCTTGCGCGTCGGCGACTGATTTTCCATAACCTTGAATATATTCAAAAGAAGCCGTTTCACCCGCCGCCATCAGTAAATCTTGACCCCCAATATGTATGCCAACATCGGCAAAGGTTCCCTTCGGATCATCGGGGGTATTAAAGAAACTGTTTAACTCAAACCCATTATTAATAGATAAACCCAGATCGGCACCAACGGTAGCTTTGGCGTCTAATGAACCTACAATAACCGTTAAACCTCCCAACTCCGTCGCTTGAGCCACCTTAGCGATTCCAGCAGCCGTTTCCAGTGTCAAGACATGATTAAATGTCTCGAAACCATGACATTGATCAATACCTTGGTCGGGGTCAAACGTATCAAAATATCGAAGCTCAACGGCTGAACCCTGATTAACTAAATCGGTTTTAATAAGCAAAGCATTGAATTCATCTACTAGGGAATAGATGCGCCTAAAATCAACAGTCGCATCACCTCCTGTATAGGTACCGATAACGACTACCGATTTACCAACTTGGGAAACAGTAACAGGCTGTTGCGTCATTCCTGTGGTTGTGTTTATCGTAAACGTAGCCGGATTTGCTCCATTCTGAAAGCCAAAATCAGAGACCGGCTGTCCTGGATTAAAAAAGTCGCTACGGAAGAAACTTTTTTGATCAAATATAAGTGCATCAATTGCCCCGTTATCATCCCTAATCGTTACCTCTAATGAACCATTACTGAGAGTAACGGCTGAAGCTGATGAGGCGAAACTAAGTCCGGCTAGGATTGTTCCCACCAATGGTAGACATTTCGTGAACAAAGGAGTAGAGAGTTGAGTCATCCATTTTGAATAGGTATTCATAGGGGAAAATGTTCCTAGCCGAGTTCTTTTACTAATTACTCAGCTTCAATCCCCCTCTTTTATGTTGATTTATGTAAAAACTAGGTAAACAAAAATAAAGTTTTGTAATGTATCTGTAAAATAACCCATTTTTGACTTATGAATTTGGGCGGGTTTTGTGGTTCAGTTATCGGCTTTGGCTTGAGTTTTAGTTCCTAAACCCGCCCCGACAATTGACAGACGTGCAGTGGCATGGCTCTACTCCTGTGCATGTACAAAAAGGCATGATCTATCCCAAGTAGGAGAATTCCCCGGAAAACTTTAGGTAAACTTCACAGCAGACGAGTACCGCTAGCAACGCCAGTCAAAATTTCCTGTAATTTGAATTTATAAATTATGACCATAACCACTTCAACACCCAAAGCTTCCTTATCTCAACCGGAAATTCCCGTTGCCCAAGTCCGGCAAAATCAGGGTGCAGAACTCGACGCGATCGCAAAATATCGCCGTGCAGCTAACTACCTAGCGGCGACTCAAATTTATCTCAAAGATAACGTTCTCTTACGCGAACCCTTAAAACCTGAGCATATCAAAGACCGTTTACTGGGTCACTGGGGGACTTGTCCCGGCATTAACCTAGTCTATGCCCATCTCAACCGACTGATCCGGCGTTACGATGCCAACATGTTTCTGGTAACTGGACCCGGACATGGTGCGCCCGCTAACCTTGCCAATCTTTACCTAGAAGGATCTTTACAGGATTATTATGATGACCTTAGCTTGAATGAAGCAGGAGTGTATCAGCTAGTCAAGCAATTTTCTTGGCCCGGTGGCTTTCCCTCTCACCTGTATCCGGGGATTCCGGGCACTATTCACGAAGGCGGTGAACTAGGCTACGCCTTGGCGACAGCATTTGGGGCGGTAATGGATAACCCAGATCTAGTGGTAGCTTGTATCGTTGGCGATGGCGAATCAGAAACCGGACCCACCGCTACAGCATGGCATAGTACGAAATACATTGATCCGACTGAATCCGGGGCAGTTTTACCGATTTTGCACCTGAATGGCTATAAAATCGCCAGCCCGTCTATTTTTGGCACGATGAGTGATGAGGAATTACTGCATCTGTTTACCGGGTATGGGTATCAAGTGCGGATTGTCGAAGATGCGGACTTGGATGCTGATATGTATGCTTCAATGGATTGGGCATATCAGGAAATCTGTCGGATTCAACAAGCCGCCCGTTCTGGAAACCGCCTCAGCAAACCCCGTTGGCCCCTAATCATCTTGCGATCGCCAAAAGGATGGACAGGGATTAAAGAAGCTGACGGTGTACCGATTGAAGGGAATTTCCGGTCTCACCAAGTTCCGCTCAAAGGGGTGAAGAGTAATCCCGAACATCTAGAACTGCTGGAAAATTGGTTCCGTTCCTACCATCCTGAGGAACTCTTTGACGAAAAAGGACAACCCTTACCCGACATTTTAGACCAATGTCCTCAAGGGGAACGACGCATGGGCAGCAATCCCCACACCTTCGGCGGGCGCATGCGTCAACCCTTGGAGTTACCGGATATTTTTAACTACGCGGTTCCTGTAGAACACCCCGAAACCGCCCAAGGGTGTAAACGGGGTGAAAGAAGTGTGAGTAATACCTACAGAGTCGGAGAATACCTCCGGGATGTGATTCAGCAAAATCCCAGCAACTTCCGGATTTTCTGCCCCGACGAACTCGAATCCAACCGTCTTTATAAAGTCCTCGACGTTACTCAGCGGAACTATCAGTGGCCCACTGAACCCTTTGATGGCGAGATTGGACCGGATGGGGGACGGATTATCGAACTACTGAGTGAACATACCTGTCAGGCTTTTTTACAAGGCTATCTCCTCACCGGGCGACATGGTTTATTCCCCTCCTACGAGGCATTTTTGGGCATTGTCACCACGATGATGGATCAATATGCCAAGTTCTTAAAATACTCTAAGGAATTCTCGTGGCGTCCGCCTGTATCGTCTCTGAATTACTTAGAAACCTCAACCCTGTGGCGACAGGAACATAATGGGTTTTCCCACCAAAATCCGGGCTTTATTAATAGTGTCTTGGATGAGCAAGCTGACTATGCCCGGGTGTATTTACCCCCAGATGCCAACTGTCTTTTGAGTACGATTGACCACTGCTTGCAGAGTACAGGCTATGTCAATTTAGTCATCGCCAACAAAAATCCTCTGCCGCAATGGTTATCCATGGAAGACGCGATCGCACATTGTCGGGCAGGGGGTTCAGTTTGGCAATGGGCGAGTACCGATGATGGAGTTGATCCGGATGTGGTACTGGTAGGAATTGGCGATTGTCCCATGTTAGAAGTCATGGCAGCCGCGCAAATCCTCAGACAGGAATTACCGGAGTTACGGGTGCGAGTGGTTAACGTGACAGACTTATTAATTCTCGAACAAAATTCCACTCATCCTCACGGGTTAGATGACGACATGTTTACTGCCCTATTCACCCCGGATAAACCCGTGATTATAAACTTCCATGGTTATCCGTCGTTGATTAAACAAATGCTGTTTGGGCGTCCAACGATTAAGCGATTCCAAATTAATGGCTACCGGGAAGAAGGGACAACCACTACACCCTTTGATATGCAGGTTCGTAATGGTACGAGTCGTTATCACTTAATTATGCAAGCGATTCGTTTAGCCGCCCAGAAAAATCCGCGTGTGTCTGCACGGGCAAATGACCGGGTGCGTCACTATGAATATGTGCTAGCGGCTCACTGGCAGTATATCTGTGAGCATGGCGAAGATCCAGAAGAGATTACCAATTGGCAATGGTGTTAATTTGGTCATTTGTCATTTGTCATTTGTCATTTGTCATTGGTTAGGGAATGGGGAACACCTCGGCTTCGCTCGGTGTGGAATAGGCAATAGGATTAAGATTCGTCTGTAGGGGCGGGTTTCACTATTATCCTTTTTGGCGCACCTAGATTGGATTAAACCCGCCCCCACCCCACCCTCCATTTAATTTGTTATCAGAATCACCGATGAAAGTTTTAGTCTTAAATGCGGGTTCAAGTACTCAAAAAAGTTGTTTGTATGAGATTGGCGAATCTTTACCAAATTCTTCACCAGAACCAATTTGGGAAGCCAAAATTGATTGGACTGAACAATCAGATACAGAGCTTTTAAAAGTTAATAATTCTCAAGGAAAATCAATAGAGGAACGCCTAACCACCGATGACCGAATTAAGGCGATTTCTCAAATGCTAAATACACTCTGGCGCGGTCAAACTCAAGTTATTTCCCAACTGAGTAAAATTGATGTAGTCGGACATCGGGTGGTTCATGGCGGCGATAAATACCATCAACCGACGTTGATTAATGCTGAAGTGAAAGATGCGATCGCGTCTCTGTCTCCCCTAGCGCCATCCCATAATCCAGTCAATCTAGAAGGAATTGAGGCGATTGAGAATATTTTACCCGATATGCCCCAAGTGGCTGTATTTGATACCTCATTTCATGCTCAAATGCCCTTACCTGCTGCGATTTATCCGGGTGGCAAAGATTGGCTGGATCAAGGGATACGTCGTTATGGTTTTCATGGGATAAGTCATCAATATTGCCTGGAACGAGTTGCCCAGTTGTTGACAAAAAAGGCTAAATCGTTACGAGTAATTACCTGTCATTTAGGCAATGGGTGTTCCTTAGCCGCCATTCGGGATGGTATCAGTATTAATACAACTATGGGTTATACACCTTTAGAAGGATTAATGATGGGTTCGCGTTCCGGTTCAATTGACCCTTCGATTTTAATTCAACTGATGCGACAGGGGTATAATGCGGATCAATTAGAGCATTTGCTGAACAAAGAATCAGGATTAAAAGGGTTATCGGGAGTGAGTAGTGATATGCGCCAAATCAATGACGCGATCGCGGCGGGTAATGAACAAGCTAAACTCGCTTTGGATGTTTATATCCACCGTTTACGCTTCTATTTAGGGGCAATGTTAACCTCTTTAGGCGGATTAGATGTATTAGTTTTTGCCGGCGGGGTTGGCGAACATCAAGCCACTGTGAGAGCCGCCGCCTGTGACGCCTTAGCGTTTTTGGGACTTAAAATTGACTCAAATAAGAATGAAACAAATCCCGTAGATGCAGATATTTCCACAGAAGATTCAAGCGTGCGCGTGTTTGTGATTCATACCCAAGAAGACTGGGCGATCGCCCAATCCTGTTGGAACATGGTGAGGAAGTCAGTTAAGTCGTGAAAATCTGTAGGGGCGGGTTTAGGAACTACAGTCAGCTATTCAGAAATAACTGAACAACAAAACCCGCCCTTCTCCCCCATAAATTGAGAAATTATCTTATTCATGTTCGTTCCTTGACTCGTAACAATTTGGTGAAGGGGTTTAAACGCATTTTAGCCCGGACTTACGCACAAATGCTCCATATAGCTTGTAGTAAGGGCTTTAGCCCTAGATTCCCTTAGGTAACATGCGTCAACCCAACCCACAGCTTGTATTCGTCTCCTGTAGGGGCGCAAGGCTTGCGCCCTGCTATGAGTCTCTAACGCTCATACTCCGTTAGCGTTTTAGTTAATTTGTAATTTTCATTCTTAGCGATCAGATCAACAAGATTAAGACAGCGCGATTGTAACTCCGGCTTTTTCGTTTGGCTATACAATCTCACCAATAATGAACTAATCCCGTCTGCCTTCAATGCGCTATGATACCTAATATTAGCATCATCTGACCTCAACCTATCGAGGACGCGATCGCAAATCTGATAAGTCACATCGTCTGGTAGTTTAGCCGTTGTCTTTTCTAAGGCATGGATTAATTTTTTATAGTGAGTATCGAAAGCTGTACTGTCAACAAATGATTCAATTAAACCAACATAATCACCTAGTTCTTTTCCTTCCAACTGCCAAAAGCACCTAGCGGATTGAAATTGAACATCGTTACTCGAATCATTAAACAGTTGCCTCAAAGCGTTCTCACAAAATTCCCGAAAATGTGCGTGGCGAAAATTAGCAACAAATATCTCAGCAGCAGCCATTCGATGAGCTTCTGTACCAGACAGGCAAAGTTCAGCTAACCAACGCGCCTCTTCGATATTTAGAGAAGCTACACAGGCTTGTCTACTGCCAATCCTTACAACTTCTGGCAACTCAGACATAATCATTCGTTCCAGAATTGCGGCTAAATCACCAAAATGAGTGGGTAAAGCATAGTATAAAAAATGTCCAATCGTTGTTGTTCCCAGAAGTTCATCTTCTGTATCACAGAGTTGCTGGAACAAACTGACAGCCAAGTCTCGGTCATAATTCAACATAGCGGTTAGTGCCTCTACAGCACAGGCTCTAATCGCCATGGACGAGTCTTGTACTATTTTTTGCAGCGGTTGTTTAAAATAAGCCGCACGGTTTTTATCCGCAAAAATGAGTTTAGCGATCGCGCTTACAGCACTGCCTCGTGTAGAATTTAGTCCGGCGTTAAGAAGATTATTTCTACAGACAATTTGGACACTGAAATGTTCTTTATCTTTATTTTCTAAAGCATACTCAATTACAATATCGAAAGCATTTTTACCCCAAGGCAAATTAGCTAATCTTTGGAACATCAAAGTAATTAGGGTCTGCTGAATAAGTCTTGTGGTGGCGAGAGGCAACAGGCAACAGGCAACAGGCAACAGTTTCAAACCTCTGGTGAGGTAAAATTCGGCACTTACGCAGGCGGAAATCCCAGGATTTTGAGGCGGGTAGTGCAAAAACCTTGCACTTGTTGGGGAGAAAAATGGCTTGAAATCCAAATCTTGTCTACCTTCCACACTCATGCAGCAAGCCCTAATTAAGTGACCACAAGGCTGTCCGGGTAGTTGGTGACAGCGTTGACATACTTTAAATGCAGTTTCTACGTCTAGTTCTACTTCAGCAATACCACTTAAAACGGCATTAAAATAGGATAAATTGGCGTTATCTGGAAACTGCCATATCAATTCAGCAAAGCGTTCGGGTTCCTTTTTAACTGCGCTTTCCAAAAGACTAGATAGTTGAGAGGCTCCACCCACCAATTCTCCCTGACGCTGAAACCACGAGTTTGGTTCATTTAAGTCATAACGAGAAATAGCTTTTAGCCATTGCTCGTCAGTCATTTGCATTACTGCTTGTGGAGGTATTGGAGAACCCACAAAAGAAGCTTTTATAGCTGTCGGTGGCTCTATTTGATCGGGTAATTCTATTAAACCGTTAAATTTTCTTCTCCACTCTTGTAACCTACGATTAGCTACCTCACTGAGTCGCCCTGAATCAATATAACTTAATAAAATTAACTGATCATGACCTCGAACTCGAAGACCTTCATAACTTATTTCAAAGTCTGGGTAGTAGTTGAGAATTACAGCTTCAAAATTGGCTAGCTTTTCTTCAGAACAATAGGGAGTTGTTGCTTGCAGTAAAAGTTGAGTAAACAAGAAAGGTTCGGTATGAATGATTGCATTCCGACATACTAATCCTCCTCTTTTAAGTCTTACTGTTTCCTCACATAGATAATCGATTGCTTCATCAGCAAATCTTTCTCCGTTAGCCGTATAAGCACGAATCAATAAAAATTGGATGGTTTCATAATTAGAGTGACGGAGTTGCTTTTGAGCGAGGATGGCAAAATCTTCCGGATGGTTCACAGCAAAACTAGATAGTGCCATTGCCATCTCTTCTAAAAGGGTATAATGAATACCATAGTCTCCACCATACTGCCTTTCATCCCAAACCGGATCTGACCACGGTAAATTATTGTTCCTTATTGCTGTTAAATCTAAAAGCCTAAGTATAAAAGGAAGTAGATGTTCAATAAATGCTTGTGGAGCATTACGTGCGCTCTTGTTTAAAACCGAGTTGTCCAACTTACTGGACGGTAGAATTCTGGAGTTAGAATCAAATAGATTTGGTTGTCCAGCCGCAATGCTCATATCCAAATACCGATTGAGATAACACGCAATTGCTTCACAAGACCAGCCACTATGTTGATCAGGTACTGAATAAAGTAAGTCCCAAAAGTCAAGCTCATAATTACTTTTACTTTTGGTCATTTCTAAATCAATTCCACCGTTACTCTGAGCAAAAACACCTTGATTAATTAACTGTATAAATAATCTAAAGAAACGTTCTCCCGCACTGACTTTAGATCCTTTGACCAGGTTACTGAGCCGCTCATTCCATGCTTCTGATACACCGACAAAAGGCTCTAGTAACTCAGCCACTCGATCCGGTATTTGTTTTTGCCTAACCCATAGCAGGTTTACAGCTTGCTGAACACGTTCCTCATCCCTGAGCCACTGTTCTATTATTCCCAGATCGTCTAACAATTGAAACCAAGCAAGAGAACTAAACAATGTGCGCCAAACGTGCTGTGTAATCGGATCAGCGTTTTCACCTATCAGCGACGCGATAATCTCCCATTCCTCTTCTTTGGGATTATCTAATGCTTCTAGCAGGGCAAATACAACCTGTTTTATGTGAAAGCGGATTTGAGAATGAGTCAGCAGTTCTCTAAGATTTTCCAGGTAAATCTCAAAATCTGCCTCACGTTGATGAAGTAAAATTTGTCGAACTTGGGCGCGGCGAAACAAATGCTGTTCACTGCTGAGTAAAAAGGGTAATAATTCAAGATTCCGAGCATCGAAGCGACGCGCAAAGGCGTAATCAAAGAATCCCTCATGAAAGAATGAATACCGCTTACCTTCCTTCACTAAAACCTGTTCAGATACCATGGCTTGAGCATCACTACGCCAAGTCTCAACAACACCTTCTTTTGCGGATAACGTCTGGCGATTACTCATCTCATCACACAGAGCATCTATTACTTGTGTCCACTGAACTGGACGACCCAAATGTTCTTTTTCAATAACGTCTCGTTTATAATCCCAGAATCGATCGTACAGATCTCTAACTGTGTTAAAACTGAGAATATTGACATGAGAACCTTCTGCAACTTCTGTTAGCAGTCTGAGGTGTAGAGGAAGGGAGAGCAACTCTAACTGTTTATTGTTCAAGTGCCTAATATCTAATCCCAATCCAGCAACAACTTCTCGGACTTTATCAGGAGATAGGCGACTAATAGTAACCGTGTCAGCGATTCCATTTTCACCTGTCAACCGTTTGATTCTGTAGTCGTTATCCAAATCAAACTTGCGACAAGCTAGCAATAATCGCATTCCTGGAAAAGCTTGGGCTTGGTCAATAATCTGCTCTACACATTCAAAAAATTGAGTATTGCGACCAGAAGCCCTACTTACAGCATCAAGCTGATCAATCACTAAGACACAATCCCGTCCCTGGGCAATATTAGCAAGAACATGAGCCGGAGAACCGGGTAAATTTTCTTGTTCCCCAAGCTTATCTGGGGAGTCTGTTGGGTTTAAACGATCAACGCGAAAAGCTATCAGAGGTGTACCCATTTGGCGGATTTTAGTTACAGCTTGTAGAATAACGCTACTTTTACCAACTCCCGCTTCACCTGTAACTAATACACCCTGTTTACTCTCTGTAGAGGTGAGTTTATCAACAATACTATCTACCTCATCTCTAGGGATTATGTTTCCCGCGATCGCTTCTTTTTCTCGCCGATTAACATAGCGCTTGTTAAGTTTATGTACAGCAGCAATAACGTGAGGATCTTTGCCCCACTCACGACGACGATAACTTCTTTCTTCCAGTAAGTAATGCCAGATATCGTATGATGTCAATTCTTGATGAGTTCTGTTTAAAGCTAATTCAGCCAATTCAATTCTAATGATTTTTGGATTGCCCTCAACCAAAGCAGCTAGGCGATTTTCTACAGCATCAACCAGTAGTTTTTCACTAATTGTTTCTATGAAAATATGTTGGAGAGCTTGATAAGCCTCTGTTTCAGAGCAATTGAACCACTTTTTACGGAGATTATCGAAATGACCTGATAGTGTCTTATTAAGGAACTTTTGCTCAAATACAGTCCACGATCCAGCATCTCTTGCTCGTTCAGCTAACTCGTTTAGTTCATCTGCATCTTGAGTAGAGACAAAAATACAAGAAACGTCGGGATTATTACGAAGTTTGTGCCAAAAGTTTGATAGAAATTGAACTTGTTTATCTTCCAAACCCTTTATTGTCCAACGTCCACGTCCACTTTTTTGTCGTTTAACTTGGTGATACTCTAACCCAGTATTGCGACGCAGGCAAAACTCGAAAGCATCCTCACCGATTTCTTCTAGGGTGATGGAATCGGCTTTCTCATCCATCACATCGATCATGCAATGAATAGTCCACCGAGCTTCATAGCGGTTGCCAATTTTATCGGCTGCGCCACCAGGTAAAGGCATATCGTATCTCTCTCAAACGGCTGTGTTGGAAAAGGTTAGGGTGTTATAGCGCTGGAGTTTCCTTCTCTCTACTATACGCGATCGCTATAGTGGTATCGAGCTTGGAGAAAATCGATGCGATCGTCCTTTACCACATCAACTGTTCTATTATCACTTGTGTAATCTTACTGCGCCTGCTCCAACCAATCCACTAAATCCGACACCTCAGAAAAATCCAATAGCGCTACCCCTAACGCCTCTAGCTGTTCAGGAGGTAACTCCCTAACCCGCTCAATTAATGCTGGCTCAACTTTACCCAGTCGCCGCTCAATCAAACGCCTAATCAAGCTAAATATCCCTTGTTGCAGAATATCTTGATAAATTACAGACTCACGCATCATATCCTCCCGCAAAAACCGACGAAGTGACATCCTCCTACACCGAATCAGAGATTACGGTGTAGGCTTCCAACATCGCTGTTAGACATTGCTTGTCGCTGCTCTCTATTAGGAATTCTAGCGACTTGCTCCGGAAGGTGCGCCAACAACCCTTGAGGCTCATCAGTTCGCGCCAATGTCGCCAAAGGTAACAGTGTTGGATTAGCTAGAAATGGTGCTGGTTCTTGTTCCCACAGGCGAACTACTCGATAGCGGTGAATTGTTGTGTCATCTCGATATTCCTCAGTAAAAGCCACTTCATTGGTTGTCTCCTGTAAAAAGATAACCACCTGCACCACAGCACACCGATATTGTCGCTTCAACCTTACCGAGTAATCTAGCATTCGGAATGGAATCGGTTGGTTAGAGTAGGGTAATGTTTGAAACTCAATATGCAAGATTTGATTAGCGATTCGCAGAAAGCTTACAGCATCTGCACGAATAGGCTCTAAAGTCAATTCGGTTTTGAGTACCTCAACCTCCTGAGATTCCACCGCAAGTAACCAATCGGCAAATGCAATTGGATATTGTTCAGCCAGATACTTACATACATTGTCGTAACTCAACCTATTGCTTTTCTCCTTACTCCAGCACAATCCACACTTTAGCTACATCTTTCTATTTTTTACTAAAACGCTGTCACGCCGTTAAATTAGGAATAGGTAGCGAGCAAGATGCAAAACCTGCGGCATGGCTTCGCTAAACGCATTACAACGATTTTGCCCTTGTTGAAATTAAGGTTTAAATACCGAATAGCTGATCTAGCTTTGCCGGGAATAAACTATCCTTGATGTTACCCTAGAGATAGGCTCGTGTAGATTCATCTCATCAAAACTTAACACACTCGCGATCGCCTAAATTTATCGGAATACTTGTATATAGCAATCGCCATAGTGGTTAGGACGCATCTTATGGTAGAGACGTTGCATGCAACGTCTGGAACAACAGTTCGTTTGTCCTAATCTATGTGTCTACTGCTATAACTTGATACTCTGACTATTTTAATGACTAATCCTTAAATTATGTAAATATCCATCAAACTCTTACAAAGGACAAATGACAAATGACTATCTCCACTACAATTGACTGATAAACATCATCGCTGGCGCCTGATTAATTGTCACCACTTTTGCCACCGCCTGACGCCAATTTTGTTGGTCT
>NZ_JBKHHI010000025.1:0-28045 GCF_046539235.1 Coleofasciculus sp. | reverse complement strand
TTCAATTGCCTAGAGCAGAAAATATCATTGAAGTATACAGCATCACATCTCAAGAGCTGGAGAGTTTTGCTTCATCAAAACATGCGGGGGTGAATCTATGAAACACTCTATCGGTCAAAAAGCCACAATTAATGTTTGTTCCACCATACACTGTCCCTTTTTTGAGAGTCAATGTTCTGTGTCTGGGAGTTGTCCCAAGTATTATGAATCCTATCACTGTCATCTAGCCAGTGTCTTTGCCTTTCATTCGGATGGACATTGGTTGTTTACCGCCAATGAACATGAACTGCGCCATATCCAACACGTTAACGATGGCTGGATTGCTCACTATGGTTCTATTCTATGGCAACACGGAGATAGGCAAGACAATACACCTACAGGAACCAATCAACTTTCTCCCCAGTGCAACTATCCGCATATCGAGAATGATGCATTCTTAAATTCGCCGGAAATGACTCAGAAAATCTCCCCAATCAGTATGAGCCTGCTCGATTCTATTGAATTTGAGGACTATTAACCTAAATGGAATGGTATTAACCTAACCTGGATTTGTTGTTGGTAAGCGTTGTGCCAGAAGCATTGAAGCCCTGACTAAAAGCTAGTTATAGACATTCAGCAACATCATGCGATCGCATGCTTGTCATAGCGTTGTGATCAGCCTGTCACAAATAGGGATTATGCTGATATAGAGGAGTTGAGATTCCTTTCTATAATGAACGACACCGCCTTCCAAGTCACCTTGGGAGGCATTCCTATATCTATAAGATTACTTGATTTTCAAAAAAGTCCCCCACAAGTGCAAGGGACTTTTGACTCTCCAATTTCCCAGTAACTGATTACAGTTTCGTCCCACAAACCGGACAGAAATGATTCGTGGTTGGATTCTCAGTCCCACAGTTACTGCAATCAACCACCTCAGCCACCTGTTCTTGCTGACGGCGTTCTGGCAATCCGATCATTTGGGCATTACT
The DNA here is from genome assembly GCF_046539235.1 of Coleofasciculus sp. GTDB lineage: Bacteria > Cyanobacteriota > Cyanobacteriia > Cyanobacteriales > Coleofasciculaceae > Coleofasciculus. The sequence continues at coordinate 27,074 of NZ_JBKHHI010000025.1, read as the reverse complement.
CTTACCCGGTGCAACCATCGGATAACAATTCTCATTCTTGGTGACGTGGACATCCAGCAGAACCGGACCATCATACGCTAACATTTGCGCGATCGCGTCCTTGAGTTCATCCCGATGCTTCACCACCATGCCCTTGACCCCATAAGCTTGGCACAGAATCACAAAATCCGGCATTCCTATTTCCATATTCGAGGACGAATACCGTTGTCCATAAAACGCCTCTTGCCACTGGCGCACCATTCCTTGCCAGCCATTGTTAATAATCACAGTCTTGACATTAATACCATACTGTGCTAATGTCCCTAGCTCCTGAATATTCATTTGTACTGAAGCATCACCCGCCACACAAACCACTTGCTGATCCGGTAGGGCAACCTTCACGCCCATAGCCGCAGGAACCCCGTACCCCATCGTGCCTAAACCAGCACTGGAAATCCAACGGCGCGGTCCCGTCTTCAGAAATTGCGCTGCCCACATCTGATGCTGACCCACATCCGTGGTATAGTAAGCATCTGGGGCTTGCCGATCCAACTCAACCACCACCTCTTGCGGCGAAATCGTATCTGGATACTGGGGTGCTTCCAAGGGATACTCTTGACGCCAACGCTGAATCCGCTTCAGCCATGCCTGAGTTTGGTTCGGATCAGCGGGAATTTCCTGTTCCTCGTAGCGCCGTAATAACTTAGCCAACACCTGCTGCACATCGCCGACAATTGGCACTTGGGGGGCGCGGTTTTTGCCCACTTCCGCGGGGTCAATATCGATATGAATCACCTTAGCATGGCAAGCAAACTGATCCAGCTTCCCGGTAACGCGATCATCAAACCGCGCACCGACGGCAATCAGTAAATCACATTCACTCACGGCAAAATTAGCATAAGCCGTGCCATGCATTCCCAACATTCCCACCGACAACGGATGAGATTCATCAAACGCCCCTTTCCCCATCAACGTTGTCGTGACCGGAATTTGGAACGTTTCTGCCAATTGCTTGACTTGCTCATGGGCATTCGCCGTAATCGCACCGCCACCGACATAGAGTAACGGTTGCTGCGACTGTCGGATCAGATTCAACGCCTGATTAATTTGCCGGGGATTTCCCTTAACCGTAGGACGGTATCCCGTCAGCTTAACCATACCCGGATCGACAGGGGTGTAGTCAAATTCTTCCAGCCCCACATCCTTGGGAACATCAATTAACACTGGACCCGGACGACCGGTACTAGCAATATGGAACGCTTCAGCCACAATCCACGCCATATCACGAGGATCACGCACCACATAAGAATGTTTGACAATCGGCAGCGTAATCCCAAAGATATCCGTTTCTTGGAACGCATCCGAACCAATCGCCGCCCTTGTCACCTGTCCGGTAACCACCACCAAGGGAATCGAATCCATGTGGGCGGTAGCAATCCCTGTAACTAAGTTTGTCGCCCCAGGACCCGATGTCGCCAAACAGACACCCACTTTTCCTGTTGCTCGGGCATATCCATCCGCCGCATGAGCCGCACCCTGTTCATGGCGAACCAAGAAATGCTGCATTTCTCCGCGCTCTTCCCACTGATACAGTTCATCATAGATCGGCAGGATTGCACCACCGGGATAGCCAAAAATATGGTCAACCCCATGACGCTTCAGACTATCCATCAGAGCGTAAGCACCCGTGCGACGGGTAACGGTTTTTTGTTTGACTTCTTTTTTAGAGATACTTTGGTAACGCACCAGATACCCTCACTAAATGATTAACAGTTTTTCTTAGAGCTTTGTATATTCTGACAATAGGTTCACCAGACCTATGGTAGATCTTTAAATGAGCAAATAATTTATGAGTTTAAAACAAATCTGGGATCACTGTCTAGTTGTCATGCGTCTTATGTTGATTGTTCATGGTTCATTGTTCATTGGTAATCCTCTTCCCCAGCTCCCCCAGCTACCTGGCTCCCCCTTCTAATGGCTCGATTCAATCCCTCTGCCGTAACTGCTGCATGAAAAATTCCTCTAACGAGGAACGTGCTAGGGTGATCTCGATTAATTGCGCTCCCATCAGGCGGAGACTGGCAATAAATTCTTGGGGTTCACCTTTGAGTTCACCATACCAGCTATCTTCCTCGAATGCCAGTTCCTTAACCCAGCGTTGGAGAATGTCGATATTGCCGCCTTTTCCACGAACCTGGTAATGAGTCGCTACACCCAACAGTTCATCTAGTGTGCCAATACAAATTAACTCTCCCTGTGCCAGAATCGCAATCCGATCGCATATCTTCTCCACATCCGATAAAACATGGCTATTGAAGAAAATGGTTTTTCCTTGCTCCTTAAGTGAGAGAATAATTTCCCGGATCTGATAGCGTCCCATGGGATCGAGTCCCGACATCGGCTCATCCAGAAACACGACATCAGGGTCATTAATCAGGGCTTGTGCCATACCGATGCGCTGAAGCATCCCCTTAGAATACTGTCGCAACTGCTTCTTTTTCGCCGCCGACTTCGATAATCCCACTAATTCCAGCAATTGGGGAATACGTTGGCGTTGACGACTTTTGGGGATTTGAAATAATCCCGCGGTCAGTTGCAAGAATTCCCAGCCTGTCAGATAGTCGTAGAAATAGGGATTTTCTGGCAAATAGCCGATGCGCTGCTTTACTCCGCGATCGCCAATGGGTTTTCCCATCAGCCAAGCCCGTCCAGAGGTAGGACGGACAATCCCCAGTAAAATTTTCAATAGCGTCGTTTTTCCCGCACCATTCGGACCTAGCAAACCAAATGTCTCTCCCGAATCAACGGAAAGAGAGCAATTTTTCAGTGATTCAATTTTTTGATTCAGCCAAAAGCCAGTGCGATAGACTTTCCTTAACTCAGAAGTCGCCACAACTGGACTCTGGTCAAGGGTAGTCAATGCCCCTGGCAAATCAGCAGTTGAATCCATTCCCTGTTAATTGAATTTCATAATTGACAGTTCTATCGTTATAACTGTATCAGGATATTGCTGTTTCTGGTACAGGGCGTAAGCATTTATTGAATGTTTTCTTTCCCGGCTTCCCCCTCTCCCACTCACCCCCTCTCTCCCGCGCCCTTATCGACGCATTGCCGTGGACTGACTTTGAGAATGTTGGGCAACTTGCTGGGCAACTTTAGGATCATACAGTCGTAAATAATTCCAATAGTTACCAAACACCTGCTTCACATAATCTCTGGTTTCATCAAAGGGAATGGATTCAACAAACTCATCTGGATCACCAGCACTTCCTTGTTGCAGCCATTTTGATAAATTTCCTTGACCGGCGTTGTAACTAGCGATCGCGAGTAAGGAGTTGTCGTTATAAGACTGGTGAACTTGTCGCAGAAACCAGGTTCCCAGTTTGATGTTATCGTCGGGATTTTCCAGAGAATAATCCTCCATATCAATACTTTCTGCCGCCCACTCCCCTGTACTGGGCATCATTTGCATTAAACCGACAGCACCAGCACCGGAACGAATATCAGGTTCAAAGCGAGATTCTTGGCGAATCAGGGCAGTCACCAATAGAGGATTGAGTTCACGCTTTTGGGAATAGGTGGCGATCTTGTCTGAGAAAGGAAAGGGATAGAGCGCTTGCCAGTAGGTGAATTTTTCCCGTAAGTCTTGGTACTGCGCTTGTTCTGTGGGGGTCTCTCGATCTTCTAAGCTGGCAATGGTAGAAATGCCGCTCAAGTAATCTCCTATTGCCAACTGCACCAAGCCATCGGTAAACTGTTCAGCGACGGTGGGTTCGAGGCGATTTTGGAATTCGGCTTTCCAAAGTATCCAAGCCTCTTCGTCTTGACCGAGTAAATAAAGTTCTTTGAGGGCGGCTGAACCCATTGGTAACAGGGGTCGGGTTTTCGGCAGAACCAGTTTCGGATCAAGTTGACGGACGGTTTTAAAGTCGCCCACATCCCAACCAAGCTGCACGGCAGAGCGCCATGCATAGTAAGACTGAGGGTGGTTGGTAATCACCTGCTCGAATGCGGCTTGGGCATCCTGTCGGCGTTCCAATTTCCTTGCCCATTTGCCTACCCAAAAGCCAGCCTGACGTGCCAGAAACCGATCGGGATTTTCGGTGGTAATCGGTTTTGCCCATTCCCAAGCTGCCTCGACATTGCCTGATTCAGCGTGCGATCGCGCCACTTGCCAACGGTAGGCGGCGGCGGCGTCAGACTCACCATACTCATCAATCAATTGTTTTCGGGCTTCCTCGGCGGCTTGATAACTCCCTAGGCGTTCCAGGGTTTCCGCTTTGACCAAAAGGGCTTCCCCGGCGCGTTCCGGGAAGCGCTCAACAACTTCGTCTAGATAGGGAACTGACTCAATATCCGGTTGCAGTTGCGCCAGTTCAATCAGGGCGGCGGGTGTTTCCTCGGCGTCGGGAAAATCACTCACCATCTGTTTGTATGCCCGTTTAGCGTCCGCGTACTGCTGGGCAAATTTCAGGGCTCTTGCCACTAAATAGGCATTATTGGATGTTTCGGGAGCTTTGGCATAAGCGGCGCTGGCTTGACCATATTTCCGATCTCGCCAGTAGCCCACCGCGATCGCTTGCCAATCCTCTGGTTTAATCAGAGGTTGATTATCGGAGTCAACCACCCTACCGTAGTTTCCCACCAATTGGTCTAAGATCGGTGTCACATCTGGAGTAACCTCTGGGGTATCAAAACCATATCGAGCCAACAGCAGCATCAACTCAGGCTGATCGGGATTCTCTTGCAGGCGTTCTCCGGCTAACTCCAGAATCAACGGATGAGATGGATAGTTAGCGACGGCTTTCTCCCAGTATTTGGGATCGTCAACAGGCGGTTCATAAAGCTGCTGAATTTTCTCTTGCCAACTCGGATTGGCGGACAATGAGTTGATCTCCTCTTCCTGATACTGAGACTCCTGAGAGAAAAGAGCATGAAGCGCATAAGCCGCAACGGGCTGATCGGCGTAACGTTGCAGCAGGTTTTGCCATTCTGTGAGGGCGTTGGTTTTCTCACCCATCTGTTCATAAGCTTGGGCGCGTTTAACTGTGATATAGCCACCCAGGACAGGATAGTCCAACTCCAATCCCTCTAACCAACGCAGCGCCTCCTTGCCCTTGTCTTGTGCCATTAAATCCGCTGCCAAAAGATAACGCGCACGAGACTTATCAATGGAATTTTTTCCTTGCGCGATCGCCTCAAGTTTGGCTTTTCGCTGGTTTGCGGGTAAAGACGCGAGTCGCAAAACCGCCGTGTCGCTCTGTTTTTCTGGGTTAAAGGAATTATGCTGCACAAATGGTAGCCGGATGGTCAATTGACCCAGCCCCCTAGTATACTCACCACCTATCAGCGTTCCTCCCCAAATTAGACCGGCGAGTCCGACTCCAGCGACTAGAGCGATTTGTCGTCTTCGTTGTCTACGCCTTGAACGGCTGTGGGGGGCGAAAATTTCGCGTCTTTTACTCATAGAACCTCCTGGTGACGCACATCTATCTTAGAGCCGGTTAAACTCATCCCCCACCAAATCAGGGGGATTTCCGATTCAGGGTTCATGGCTAACTCACAATTAACGATGACTCTGAACTCGGCGGTAAGTGGTTTTCCCTCCCTCTAAAAGAAGGTGGGCTTCCCGCCGCTTTTTGTAAAGATCGGCAGAACACGATGGCATTGCCCAGTTTGATTGTACGTTTATCTCTGGTTAAGGTGGGAAAGTTTCCCGAACCGTTTCTGGATAAGGGTTAGCGTTTCGGTCGTTTTTTCAGACCCAATCGTCGAACGATATACTGACGCTGCACCCGATCAAATTTGGTTTTCCTTGTGATCTTCCATTCTTCAATATAAGCGCCCACCAGACAAGCCCCAATTAGATCGGTACTATCTAAATTGGTGTTTTTTAGCGTCGCCCCCTTTAGGTTAGCCGACTGCAAATTGGCGTAGCTGAGATCGCTATTGATGAAACTCGCCGCGACTAAATTAGCCCCCCGCAGATTCGTTTCCGGTAAGCGAAGATTGTCAAAGTTTTCCTCTTGTCCTTCACCCGTAACCACTAATCGCCGAATTTTGGGGTGATCCAAATAGGTTGTTCCCACACGGGAGAGTTCCAGTTTTTTGGCTTGAAACCAGCAAGTGCGCGTCACCTTGGCTTGTCTAAAATTGGTGCTTTTGAGCAGGGCTTGGGTGAAATCCGCGTCGGTTAAATCGGCACCCTGAAAATTTGTTCCCCCAATCGCAGCGAAGGCAACCGCAACCCGACGAATGAAGGCGTAGTTTTTATCCCCGATTAAGGCTCGCCAGCTTACATAAGCAGAAAGTCCAGCCACACCCACCGCCACAATCACCGCCACTGTTGCGGCACTGGTTGCTGCTACCACGGATGCCCCGGCTGTAACCACAACCACTGAACCGGCGGCGGCGACGACACCAGCTCCGGCGGCGACGATGGCAACAGCACTAGCCGCAGCGATCGCTCCCGCGGCGGCTCCGGCTGCCACGACTGCCATACCAATCGCAGCAGCGACGGCGAAAGCACTGGCAGCTACTAAAGTTACCGCTACCGATGTGGCTCCTGTCAGAACTGCCACCATTGCCGCCACCACAATTGCCACAACCCAAACCCCTAACGCCATAATCAGCCCTTGGCGGATCGTCAGGCTGACAAAAACGCCCAAAGCGATTAGAATAAATGCACCTGCTAAGATTTCGATCAGGTTCTGACTAATCAGTGCCGCTCCGGTAATCACACCCGCCAAGGCGGAAACAAAACCCGATAGCGTGGATAGAAATAACGCAACCAGCAAGAGAATCATTGCCCAGTGTTGCTGCAATCCAGCTTGGCAATAGCTAAAATTTGCCCCTGTTAGGATAGCATTGCTAAAATCTGCGCCTCGGATGTCGGCGTGGCTAAAATTAGCACCTGCCAAGTCAGTTCTGCCTCGAAACGAGCGACCTTGCAAATTTTGACCGGAGTAGTCCTGAGCCATCATAACCTCCGAATGGATGGGGCAACCATAAGACAACGGGCGTTGGTGGAATAGAAATTTGCATTCAGCAAGGTTTCGACTTGACCAACTCTTATGCTGTAGAATAAAACATTTAGTGGAACAATTGAACGAGAATAGCGACTGCTTATGCTTTTAGAATAGCCGCAAGATGGTATCAATCACAATGTTTCCTATTCTCTATTTCCTGTTTTCCGTTCGCCGTTTTTTCTAATCAGCAATTTCTACTCACCAGTCACCATTTATCAATGAATCGTTCAAAAATTGTGGCAATTATTACTGGAGCCATTTCCATACTGCTGGCACTGGCATACCTTCTATTGGTTCAGCTTTTGGACTTTCGCGGAGAAATGATTCCCGCCCCGGTAAGTCAGTTACCACAGAACGTTCAAGTGATGAATAATTAGGGTCTGCTGAATAAGTCTTGTGGTGAGGAGAGGGAATAGGGAACACCTCGACCCTTCGACAGGACTTCGGACGTTCGGCGAGCGCTCAGTCGAGCCGCGTGAGCGCGGCAACTGAGCCTGTCGAAGTTCAGTCGAACGCTCAGGGCATCGCTTACCTAACACGCTCGGTGTGTCATAGGCAATGGGCAATGCTTTCGACCCCTTATTGAGGGAAAGTTTGGCGCTTATGTCGGCGAAAATCCCAGTATGCAAGAGGGTGATCGTGTAAAAACGAAATGACAAATGACAAATGACAAATGACAAATGACCTTAATGTTACCAGTCGTCCTGTTGAGAATCTCTTAAATCTTTCACCTTGGAAGCATCTCTCAGGGGCATAACCACTCGTGCGATCGCGTCTTGGATAAATACTTTCATAAATTCATCCTTACGGTTTAGCTGAAATTGCTGCTGCACCACTTCTGTCATTCCTCCATCACCCCAATCTTGATCATGACGGAAGTATTCAATAAAACTCTTCCCAGCAATTCGGATTAAATACGCCGCCGTTACCCCTTGAATCGCTTTGCCAACTAAATAGGTAGCGAGGTGAAATTGTAGCGCCCTAGAGATAATTTGCATCGCCCCTTGAACAATTCCCAAACTGGCTAAGGTTTTCCCCAGAGACAGCGCTAATTCTCGCCCCCGTTCCATATTCAAATCACAGCCGTAAATTTGACCAATTTCCACCACCATCTGGGCGTTAACCGCCGCCGTTGCTAATAAATCGACGACAGGTAACGGCGTAACCGCAATCACTCCAGCGCCAATCCACTGAAACCGTTCCACTACTTTCTCCGCCTGTCGCCGCCGTTGGTGATCAATCAGACGACGGGCGTCTTCGCCTAAACGCTGAGACTGGAGTAAGATATTATCCGCAATCAAGTCTTGCCCTTCATCGCGTAGCACCGCCGCCAGACGCCGGATTAAGGGTATGATATCCGGTTCAGGTTGAAAATATTCCCCATTTTCTAATCTTACAGGCTGGGGATTGGCAGCAATGGCTACCACATCCGATGCAGCAATAAACCCACGTACCTGATGGCGTAACCGGGCGAGAATCGTTTCTTTATCCGTATCGGTATAGAGATCGGTTTTATTCAGCACCAACAGCGATCGCTTCCCAATATCCGCTAGACGACGTAACGGATCATACTCCGACTGTCGCAAGTCATTATCCACCACAAACAATAATAAATCGGCTTCCGTGGCAAGCTGTCGCGCCAGTTGTTCCCGTTGGGTACCCACTACACCCGCTTCTAAAATCCCTGGTGTATCGGTAATCAAAATCTGCCGTTCTATTCCCTTCAACGTTAGCGTATAGGTTTGTCCCTGATCTGTGGTTCCCATCGGTGCGCCCACTTGACCCACCATCTGCCCAATGAGAGCATTAATCAGAGAGGTTTTCCCCGATGAACCCGTGCCAAAGATGACAACCAACAATTCTCCACGGGCTAACGTCGCCTCAATCTCACGCGATCGACTCAACAGGGCTTGTTGGGCTACCTGATCTTGAATGTTGTGCACCTGTTGTCGCACGGCTTTGAGGGTTTCAGAAGCGGCTTCCGTTTTCTCCTGCGGTACTTTTGGCGTCGGGCGGCGTCGGCGAGAGGATTTGGGGCGGCTGAATGTCCAAACGTAATAAACAAACGTGGCAATTAACAGGATAAGTAGGACAATCAGCAATAAGACGAGCAAATTTGCCAGTAGAGGCGAATTTAACGACCAATAGAGTCGATTAATCGAGTCAATCAGCCACAGGATTAGCCCCAGAATAATACTGAGACCGATAATGAGCGTCAGTAGGCGGGGTAGGGGCATAATCTAAGCAGGCAGAAGGGATAGAAGGCAGATGGCAGAAGGTTTTCTCCCAGGCAGATGGCAAAGGTGTTTAGACGGACATGCTATAAAATAAAATTGGCTGGTTTCTCTTTACATTATCCATATAACAACCAAAATTGGGAGTCGCTACCCAATCCGGTTGTACTCAAATGTGCCAACGCTAGTCATACATCCTAAATTACCCTGTGGTGAGCCAGAGCAACGAACTATACTTGATGAATGACGCTTACACCCAGAAACTTTAGGGGCGCAAGCCTTGCTCCCGAAAATACTTAGGGGTGTAAGTCTTGCGCCCGTAAGCCTTGGTTATCTACCCAAAACTAAAGCCTAAAGTAGATAGAGACATTACTTTACAGCCAAAAAACGATGAGTCTATTCAATCAAATTCTCGGTGCGATTAATAACCCCTCTCAGGAAGCCAGTTCTGGTCAATTAGCTGGGATTCTCGGTACCGTGCAAAACCTCAGCCAAAGTGCCAATGCTGACCCCTCCACGATTCAATCGGTTTTATCTATTGTTGGCAAATATGCTCGTCCAGCATTACAACAAAAGCGAGAAGCTGAAGGAGAACAAGGGACGCAATCCTTTATCAACCAATTCAGTGGTACAGGTGCTAGCAATCAAGCGGTTAATTTACTCTTTAGTACACCCCAAATCCAACAGTTAGTCGAGGAAGCCGAACAACGGACAGGACTCAATGCTGCTACCATTCAATCCCTGTTACCCATGTTGGTTCCCTTGGTGCTGAATTTACTCAAAACTGGAACAAATAACCAAAATCCCGAAGGATCGAATTCTGTACTAAATTCATTCCTCGATGCGGATGGTGACGGCGATGTGGATATTGCTGATGCGATGCAAATGGCGTCTCGTTATCTGAATCCTTAGTTTGTTTGTATGTATGTAGTAGGCACTTTAGTGCCTTAAAAGCCTTGATTTTCCTGACTACGAACGGGATCATACAAGTCCGATACTAGCGGACATGATATTACAGGTGTTTCGGGCGCACGTCGGTGTGTCCCTACAGTCCTAAATACCAAATTACCTCTACCAAGTTAAAAAAGGAAATTCTACATTCACATTCCATCGCCGACCATCGTGAAGTAACAAAGTAAGATGAGATACCAAAAACTTAAATTCTAACGGTTGGTTCTCAAATTCAATCCACGCCTTGCGGAAATTCTGCCGTTTCAAATCACGAAAAGCCACAGTGACATGAGGAGAAAAGGGACGATTTTTAGAACGATCATGAACGATACCTAGAGATTCTTCTAGATATGCCATTAAATCATTTTGAATCGTGATCAGTTCGGGTGTTTTCAGAACATTGACGTAAATAACGCGAGGTTTAAACGCCCCAAACCCTTGAAGGGTGATGGGGACGGGTATCCTAGTTTGAGCAAAGGTTTTAAGGGATTCTTCGAGAACAGGTACGGCATCGGGTTCCCAGTCAAAAGGGGGTTGCAGTGTAATATGGGGTGGAGATTTGAGGGCGGCTTTACTCTCGTAAACGTCAGCACAGTGTTGCTTAATCTCCGTAATCGAGTCTTGAATGGTTTGAGGGGGAAGTAGGGCGATAAAAAAGCGTTTTTTCATAAGCTGTCATGCATTTAAATTGGATATTAGTAGCGAGCAAGATGCAAAGCCTGCGGCATGGCTTCGCTAAACACACTACAATAATTTCGTCATTATTGGCATTAAGTAAGAAAAATAGTTGGCGTATTGTTTCCGCAAATATGTTGATTTTGGTCAAAGTCCAATGTCTTCGGGAATAATTTGATTGAGAGAGGTTCGAGAGGTATTCTGGTCAGGAGTAGAGTGCAAAAACGTGACGCGATCGCTCATTGCTAAAGCCACCTCTGGAATCACCCAGTTCGTAGTTCGTGGGGTGCGTTACGCTGTCGCTAACGCACCCTACGGTTCTAATTTAGAATAAAACTATGGCGGTGACTTAGGATAAAAATATGGAACCACTGACGCTATCGGCAGCTGCGATCGCAACTCTGGTGATTACTAAGGCGTTTGAGAAGACGGGCGAGGTGTTGGGAGAAAAGGCATTAGCCCAGGGTGGGAAGTTGGTAACATTGCTGAAAGCGCGATTTCCTCACGCTGATGCAGCACTAGCGCGGGTGGAGGAACAACCGGAAGATTGGGGAGAAGCAGTGCTGGAACTTGAAGCCGCCGCGCAGCAGGATCAAGAGGTGGCGCAAGCGGGAAGGAGTTGTATCAATTACATCCGTTAATTCGGGAATTTTTGATTGGAAAGCGGGAAGCGTCAGGGATAGCGGATGAGTTGAAGCGGGAATTTTGTCGGGTGATGGTAGGGGAAGCCAGGAAAATTCCAGAGACGCCGACATTAGCAGAGATTAAAGCCGTCAATCCGGTGATTTCTCATCTTGCAGAAGCGGCGACGACTCAACAAGATTGGTTGATAGATGATGATTTAATCTCGCCCTTTGGTGGTTTGAGTCGTTTTTATGAAGGTCAAGGACTCTATAATCAAGCTGAACCTTGGCGTAAGGATTGTCTATCTGTCACTGTCCAGCGTTTGGGAGAAAATCATCCCGATGTCGCTACTAGCCTGCATAATTTATCAACACTCTACGATAATCAAGGACGCTACGAGGAAGCGGAACCTGTTTATTTAGAAGCCTTAGCCATTGCCGATCGCACGTTAGGCTCTAATCATCCTAATACTATTCTCTACCGTAATAATCTGCAACTCCTGCGCGATAGATTACGCCATTCTCCCTGATGGCGCTTATGGGAGTGGCTGGCAAGACTTAAGTACATAATATATGGTGGCAATGGTGCGTTACGCTACGCTAACGCACCCTACAGATAGAGGCTTTGCTTAAGTCCTAGCTGGGAAAAGTTGGTGGCGGATGGGGTAAGGGATGGACGAAATTCGCGATAACTTCTCCACAATTCAAGTTACCCTAAGATAGACAAGAATCGCTCACAATCGGATAAGCTTTTCAAGATTTATCACTCTGGAACCTCTTCCCTAAAATCCTTTGACAGGCTAATCAATTCTCTAATACCAAATCCGGGTTAGCCACCCCCTTTATAACTAAAGTCCGCGTAGGCGGACTTTGTTTGTGTAGCCGCGATTTTAATCGCCGTGATAAAAGGGGATTACTATCTTCAGGAATCAGTTGATCGGGAGAGGTTCCAGAGGTATTCTGGTCAGGAGTAGAGTGCAAAGACGTGACGCGATCGCTCATCGCTAAAGCCACCTCTGGAATCACCCTGACAATTTTCGTAGGGTGAGGAGAGCGATAGCGTAACGCACCTTTAACCTCATCATTATCATTGGTGTGTCTGGGTAAGCCTTGACTTCGTTAAACGTACCCGACGAGTTCTGATGGTTGGTTCGGTGCGTTACTTCGTTAACGCACCCTACAGGTTCTACTGACTAAAGTCCGCGTAGGCGGACTTTGTTTGTGTAGCTGCGATTAAAATCGCCGTGAGCAAAGGGGGTTACTGACAATTTTCGTAGGGTGAGGAGAGCGATAGCGTAACGCACCTTTAACCTCATCATTATCATTGGTGTGTCTGGGTAAGCCTTGACTTCGTTAAACGTACCCGACGAGTTCTGATGGTTGGTTCGGTGCGTTACTTCGTTAACGCACCCTACAGGTTCTACGAGTTGTGCTGTAGTGCGATCGCAGGTTTCTATTCCAGTCCAACACCCTTGCTTCGTTATCATAAAATAATACAATGTTCGCCCGGTGATAGTACGTCTATGACCCAAGTTCCCCTTCTCACTCCACCTTCCACCGATCAACGTATTGTGTATTCCAGCATTACCTGGGAACAATTTAAGCTAATTCAGGCTGGTTTTGCCAACTCTCCGGGTATTCGACTGGCTTACTATAACAGCACTATTGAAATTATTATGCCGGGACGCGAACATGAAATGTTTAGTCGGCTCATTGGCTTTTTAATTGGGTTATTTTGCCTAGAAAACGCCATTGAATTTGAACCCACGGGTTCCATGACTCAAGAGCGAGAGGGAGTCGTTTCTGCTCAAGCCGATGAATCTTACTGTTTTGGTTCATCCAAATCCATTCCTGATCTGGTTATCGAAGTTGTAGTCACCAGTGGTGACACTAGCAAACTGAAGCGATATCAGGCATTGGGAGTGCCAGAAGTATGGTTTTGGCAAGACGGTTTATTCAGCCTCTATCGCCTACGAGATAATCATTACGACAAAATTATCCGCAGCGAAATTCCCGAACTGGCAACACTGAGTATTGACCTGCTCACCCGTTGCGTGTTGATGGCTCAGACTTCTCGGTTGGAGGCAGCGAAAGAGTTTCGCAACGCCCTTAAATCGCCATCGGCTTGAATAATGAGATCCCCGACTATACTTATTCAGCAAGCCCTATCTACTGTCACCATTTAAAAATTGCCGTACCCCTTGAAGATAAACATCCGGGGCTTCTAACATCGGGAAATGAGCCGTATCGGGAATTTCCCAATACTCCACCTTCTCACTCAACGCGGCTGCCCGTTGTCCCAAAACAGATGGAATAATCTGATCATATTCCCCCGCCACTAATAGCGTCGGTACTGTTAACTGGGCAAATTCCGATGGCATTACCTCCGCCGCATACTTACTCACCGACGTTAACATCGTCCCCAAAGCGGCATCATAATCCGCTATGATAAAATCTTCTAAAAATGTCCGACTTATGGTTCCCGGTAGAGGACGATGCAAAAATCGCGCCATAAACAACGCCCCAGCAAAGGGAATGTTCAGAAACCAGCGGGGGCGATACCTTACCACATAACCGCCAAATTTATGAAACGCGGCAAAGGATTTTTCCTCATATTCAAAAATACCGCTACAAGTTAAAATAGCCCGTTCCACTTGATCCGGATAGCGGTTGAGGAACATTGTCGCCACCGACGCACCTAGGGAATGAGCATTAATATAGACGCGCTTGAGGGCGAGCATCTCTAACAGTATCGCCAAATCTTCGGCATAGTCCTCCATTTCATAGAGTAACCCAACCGGTTCTGAAGGCAGACGCGATCGCCCAAATCCGCGCAAATCGTAAAGCAAACAATTAAACTGATCCGACAGCGCTTCAGCCGTACTTTGCCAATACCGAGCCGAACCGCCCCAACCATGAATGAACACCATCACAGGCTTATCATCCAACAGCTGGGACGTAGCAATCCACTCGTAGTAATGATCGACGCCGCGAACGTTAACTAGAGGCATTCTTGATTCGTTTTGATACCACCACTGATAAAAGTTTATGCCGATTCCGGCTTCGGTAGGGATGACGGATGCAGCAACAGTTCGGCTGTCGAACGTTTCTCTACCATTTCCCGCGTAATTGTACAGCGAGTCACATCCTTGCGCGAGGGTAACTCATACATCACCTCTAACATCAACTCTTCCACAATACCCCGTAGCGCTCGCGCTCCGGTTTTCCGCCGATAAGCTTCTTGGGCAATGGCTCGCAGCGAGTCTTCGGTAAACCCAAGCTGCACATTGTCCATCTTCAACAACTTCTGATATTGCTTCACCAAAGCATTGCGCGGCTGGGTCAAAATCGCGATCAGAGCTTCTTCATCCAAGGGATCAACCACCGCCGCGATGGGGATACGACCGATAAATTCCGGAATCATCCCGAACTTCACCAAGTCATCGGGTTCTAAATGTCGCAGTAAATCCGCCGCCCGTTTTTCTTTAGATTGACCTTCTCCCGGCTGAATAAAGCCGATTGAGCGCTTACCAAAACGTTGTTCAATCACCTTCTCTAGACCGACAAAGGCACCACCACAAATGAATAATATATTGCCTGTATCAATCTGAATGCAGTCTTGATAGGGATGCTTGCGTCCGCCCTGAGGTGGCACGTTGGCAACGGTTCCCTCGAGCATCTTCAGTAACGCTTGCTGAACCCCTTCCCCAGAAACATCCCGCGTAATCGAAGGGTTTTCGCTCTTACGGGCAATTTTATCAATTTCATCGATATAAATAATTCCCCGTTGCGCTTCTTCAACATCCAAATCTGCTACCTGCAACAGCCGCAGTAAGATGTTCTCCACATCTTCACCCACATAACCCGCTTCCGTCAGCGTTGTCGCATCGGCAACGGCAAAGGGAACATCCAGTACAGCCGCTAAGGTTTGCGCCAGTAAGGTTTTACCACAACCCGTGGGTCCCAGGAGCAAAATATTCGACTTTTGCAGTTCCACCGCATCATCTGCCCCAGCTTTGCCCTTTGCCTTGGCTTCAAGAAAACTTAGGCGCTTATAGTGGTTATAAACAGCCACGGATAGAACTTTTTTCGCATCGTCCTGACCGATGACATGTTCGTCAAGATAGTTTTTCAGTTCCCGAGGTTTAGGAATCTGATTCAGTGACAAACCGGATACCCGAGTGCGACGTTTTTGGGGGGGTTCCGAGCGGGGGACTTGCTGGGGAGCCGGAGCGCTGGAATCAAGCAACTCCTCATCTAAAATTTCGTTACATAAATCTACACATTCGTCGCAAATGTAGACTCCCGGTCCGGCAATTAGCTTGCGAACCTGCTCTTGAGACTTGCCACAAAATGAACATTTTAGATGGGAGTCGTATTTAGACATAAACAGCCTCTTACTTAATAGAAGTGACGGTGGCTTCGCTCTTGAGATTCTCTCGCAAGATAACTTGGTCTACTAAACCATACTCTTTGGCTTCCGCTGCTGACAGAAAAAAGTCGCGCTCAGTATCCGTGGCGATTCTTTCATAAGGTTGACCCGTATGATAAGCCATTAGCTCATTGAGCTGATTCTTATGATATAAAATTTCCTTGGCTTGGATTTCGATGTCAACGGCTTGTCCTTGGGCACCGCCTAGGGGTTGACTCATCATAATCCGGGCATTGGGCAGAGACATGCGTTTTCCAGGTGTTCCCCCAGTTAGCAGAATCACGCCCATATCCGTCGCCGCACCAAAACATATTGTGACAATATCGGGACGAATCTGTTGCATTGTGTCGTAGATTGCCATTCCAGCAATCACTCCCCCAAGTCCGAGAATCGGTCCACCGGGGGAGTGAATGTAAAGCTGGATATCCTTGGTTGGATCTTCGGCTTCTAAATACAAAAGCTGGGCAATGATCGAATCAGCCACTACGTCATTGATTCGGGTTCCCAGAAATACAATCCGCTCCCGCAGCAGCCGCGAGTAGATATCAAACGCCCGTTCCCCGACGCCAGACTGTTCAACCACCATCGGGACGATGTTGCTTGAATTTGAATGACTATTTGTACTAACAGAGTAAATTTCCGGGGAACTCCAGCTTGTAAATGAGTAGTCAGGGAACTGGGATTGCAGCATAGAACAAGGATTAAAGTATTTGTGTCAACAAGTGAATGGTTTTCCCGGCAGGTTTGAACAAAGATGTTCTCCGGAAGCCTTGGGCGGGATTTAACCCACGTTAACTTCTAGTTACCATTATGCCTTAGCAACATCAATAAGTGCTGAAGATGGCGATTAAATCTTTTGCCCAAGACTGATCGCTCCTGCTTGTTCTGGGTTAACTCCCCAACCCCTAAGTTTATTCGCTCGCTGCCGTTTGCTCAGAAGCATCAGGGGTGGGTGATGGTTCCTCGCTTTCCTGATCAGCCGTGGCTTCAGGTTGAGCGGCGGTCTCTTCACTTGCCTCAGAGCCAGTTTCCGGTGTATCCGTTGTTTCTT
This sequence comes from Coleofasciculus sp., assembly GCF_046539235.1. Taxonomy (GTDB): domain Bacteria; phylum Cyanobacteriota; class Cyanobacteriia; order Cyanobacteriales; family Coleofasciculaceae; genus Coleofasciculus. The sequence continues at coordinate 10,101 of NZ_JBKHHI010000025.1, read as the reverse complement.
CGGTCTCTAGTGAGCCTTCCGGAACCAGTTCAATGGTAGCGTGTTCTTCCAACCATTGAATCGCTTTTTCCTTGAGCAAATCCGACTTGACGAACTCCCGCAAGCGTTGCGGATCGACATCTTGTCCTGCCAATTGTTTCATCACTTCCTGACATTTGGCATCCATCTGTTCATCATCCACGGTCAGGGATTCCCGTTTCGCCAGTTCCTCAAGAGCAAGGGATTGGCGCAGGCGGGCGATCGCATCAGGGCGGGAACGCTGACGCAGTTGGGGCATCATTTCCGCTGTGAATACTTTCTGTAGATCCATCCCATAGTTTTCCATCTGGATCGCCGTCTGGGTTAATATCGTTTGAACTTCCTGCCCAATCAGGGTTTCGGGTAGGTCAATCTCAACTTGTGCCACCAGCGCTTCGATCAGAGCGTTTTCCTTATTCGTTTTGGTTTCTTGCTCGGCTTTTTCGGCAAATTGTTTTGCCAAGGATTCCCGCAAGTCGCTGATGGTTTCCTCTTCACTAATGTCTTGGGCGAAGTCGTCGTCAAGTTCCGGTAACTCTTTTTCCTTGAGTTCTTTGAGGGTAAGGGTAAAGACGGCACTCTGGTTGGCTAAATCCTCTCGCGGATAATCCTCCGGAAATTTCACCGACACCTCTTTGGTTTCCCCCGGTGTCATGCCCACAATTCCCTGCACAATGTCAGTCAGAAACCGTCCTTCTTCGAGTTCTAGCTGAAAGTCAGTCGCCTCACCGCCAGAAATATCAACGGCTTCCTCTCCCTCAGGTGTCAAACGACCTTTATAGTCCACAACCGTCACATCACCCATTTGAGCGGGGCGCGATTCGACGGGAATTAGCGTAGCGTACTCAACCTGACGTTCTGCTAAAAAATTATCCACCGCGTCAGGGTCAGGTTTTACTTCTTCAGCTTGAACATTGAGATTCCCGTAGTCTCCCAAATTAATCTCTGGAGGCACATCCACCGATGCCGAGAATGTTAACGGTTGTCCCGGCTGGAACTGACTCAGTAGTTCTTCAAAGGTGGAAACCAGCTGGTAGTTGCCCAGTGCCTCAATGGTTTCTTGGCTCAGGGCGTCCCGTAAACTATTTTGGACCAAATCTTCCAGCGCCGCTTCTTTGATCCGTCCCGGACCTAGACGCTGGAGCAAAATTTGACGCGGCACCTTTCCCTTGCGAAACCCAGGAATGTTGGCAGAGCGGGCAAGATTTTGCACGACCTTCTCGTAGACCTTCTTGGTCGTTTCGGCAGGAATTTCAATTTCCAGACCGAGTTGGCTCTTGGGGAGTTTTTCCTGAGTAACTTTCATTGACGCTTGTTTTGGAGACAACTGAATTGTATAGACGTATTTTCAAGCTTAGTCCATAGCTAGGCTATGGGCGGGGTAGTTGACGATATGCTAGTCTGACAACGAGTTAGTTTGAGTTATAGTCATTGTTTCAGGGTATAAAAGAGGTCGGGCGGGGTTTCCGTATCTGATGATAGTACATTCAGAGCGTCTACAGCAGCGAATCTACCCCTAAACCCGCTAGGCTAGGCAAAATGTTTCCACTGTCGAAGCCAGGAGAACTTGTACCGCCTGTTCCAGCAGACGTAGCCAGCTACGTCTTGCCGCCGGGATATGAATTGAGCTGCCTACTCATCAACTCTGAACCAGAACTGTTATCGTTAATTTGTCCCGTTAAGGGCAAGCCAACGGTAATATGCCAGTCAATTGGCGCAAATCTCGGACTGTCGTGTTATCACAAGAAAAGAATCGCATTTGTTCAAATCTTAGAGATTTTGTCAAAATATAGATTACATATTTCCCTTAAATAATGTTTTAAGATTAAGAAAATTTAATTGTTTTTTGGCTACATTAAGTCACTGTCCACCGAATCGATGTGTTAAAAAATTGGAGGTAGATCGTTTGTCTAGTCAAGTTCGCGTTGCTATACTGGGCGCAACGGGTGCAGTCGGCGCCGAGTTACTGGAATTATTAGAAAGCCGTAACTTTCCCCTTACCCATTTAAAGCTTTTAGCCTCACCCCGTTCGGCGGGACAAACTCTCCAGTTTCGAGGCGAATCCCTATCGGTGGAAGCCGTGGGGGAGGATTCGTTTAAAGAGGTGGATTTGGTTTTAGCCTCGGCTGGGGGTTCAACTTCTAAAGCTTGGGCATCTAAAGCAGTGGAGCAGGGAGCTGTGGTGGTTGACAATTCCAGTGCTTTTCGCATGAATCCTGACGTCCCCCTGGTTATTCCTGAGGTCAATCCGGAAGCGGCGGCGAAGCATAAAGGGATTATCGCCAATCCCAACTGCACGACGATATTAATGGCAGTAGCCGTTTGGCCCCTGCATCAGGTGCAACCCGTCCAACGGATTGTCGTGGCTACCTATCAATCAGCTAGCGGTGCAGGTAGACGGGCGATGGCAGAACTCAAAGCCCAAGCTCAAGCCATTTTGCAGGAGCAAACACCACCTACGGAAAGCTTTCCCTACCCCTTGGCGTTTAACCTATTCCCACACAATTCTCCGTTGAATGATCAGGGATATTGCACCGAAGAGATGAAAATGGTCAACGAAACCCGTAAGATTTTCGATGATCCCCAGATCCGCATTAGCGCCACTTGTGTTCGAGTTCCTGTGCTGCGAGCTCACTCAGAAGCGATTAACCTAGAGTTTGCTCAACCGATGTCTGTCGCCACAGCCAAGGAACTACTTGCCAATGCACCAGGAGTGCGACTGGTGGAAGATTGGCAGGCGAATTATTTCCCCATGCCGATAGATGCTACGGGTAAGGACGATGTACTGGTGGGGCGAATTCGACAAGACTTGTCTCATCCCTGTGGATTAGAGATTTGGTTGAGTGGTGACCAAATTCGCAAAGGGGCGGCTTTGAATGCTGTACAAATTGCCGAGTTGTTGGTGGAACGAAATTGGTTAAAGCCAGCAACAGCAATGATGGCTTATTAATTTGTTTGTCTTTGGTTTTATGTCCTTTGTCCTTGGTTCTATCCTGTGGCAAAGCTGTTGTATGTCTATTGTCGTAGTTCAGAGTGGATTTTAGCTCTATCCCTAATGACTAATGACTAATGACATAAGACCAATAACTAATGACCAAATAGGAGTGAAAGAAGGGTGGTCAATTTTGGACGTGTATTAACGGCAATGATTACGCCGTTTAAAGAAGACGGCAGTGTAAATTATCAGGTTGCTGAGAAATTAGCGGCTCATTTAGTGGAACAGGGTACCGATACCGTCGTCGTCTGTGGTACAACGGGTGAATCCCCGACATTGACATGGGATGAAGAGTCTCAGTTATTTCAGGTCGTGCAAAAAGCGGTGACGGGGAAAGCCAAGGTAATTGCTGGCACAGGATCAAATTCCACCCAAGAAGCGATCGCAGCCACCCAAAAAGTCGCTAAACTAGGGGTAGATGGTTCATTACAAGTTGTTCCCTATTACAATAAGCCCCCACAAGAGGGACTCTATAATCATTTCCAGGCAATTGCCAAATCCAGCCCTGATTTGCCTGTGATGCTCTACAATGTACCAACGCGCACGGGTCAAAACCTCCAACCGGAAACTGTTGCCCGTTTAGCGGAAATTCCCAATATTGTAGCGATTAAAGAGGCGAGTGGTAGTTTCGAGCAAGGCAGTCAAGTACGGCGTCTGACGCCACCGGATTTTGCCATTTACTCAGGAGAAGATTCCTTTACCTTAGCCTTATTAGCACTAGGGGCAAGTGGAGTCGTCAGTGTTTCCTCCCATCTGGTTGGTCTAGAACTCCGGCAGATGATCCAGGCTTTCCAAGCGGGTCAAACTGACCTAGCCAGAGACATTCACTTAAAGCTTTTTCCGTTATTTAAAGTCTTGTTTTGTACTGCCAATCCTATTCCACTCAAAGCCGCATTAAAACTTCAAGGATGGGACGTCGGTTCACCCCGTCCACCCTTGAGTGAGCTGCCGATGGAATTGGAACAACAAGTCAAGACGGTTCTCCAAGACCTTTCTTTACTTTAAATTGTCATCAATCTTGTTGATGTAGATGTATAGGAGAGTTAAATTTACCGTAAAATAAATACAACGAAACATTTATGATGAACGACTCTTGATTTTTGGGCTAAAGTAGCCTATTATCTGCTCCTTGCCCATTGAGGTGGTAGAGAGATAATTTATCGGAAATTCCCTAGTTTTTATCGATAAACTCTAGAAACCAGCTCGGTTTTTTAATAAAACTTGTGAATCAAGTTGAATTAATCACAGCAGGCATTGAGCCAAGGATACCATTTTCAATGGTAACCTCTTGTTCTTTATTGTCTGGATTTTTATCGCCGTTCTCAATGATGGATCACATCTTATGTTCTTTCTTTCCGATAGGTTCACTGATAACTCAAATAAGAAAAGCTACCATTTCTGACAAAATTGAGTTAGTCTAGATTAAATAAGACAAGTTTATTGCCAAAAATTTATTTCCTATATAAATGGCAATTTTCAATTCAGGTTTAACGTTGTAATTAATGAGTAATATAACTCTCAAAGGAGGCAAATTGACTAGCAAAAAATCTTCACCCGCTCTAAAAATTATTCCCTTGGGTGGGCTGCATGAAATTGGCAAAAATACCTGCATTTTCGAGTTCAACGACGAAATTATCCTTTTGGATGCAGGATTAGGATTTCCCAATGATGAAATGCACGGGGTTAATATCGTTCTACCCGATATGACCTATTTGCGGGAAAATCGCCATAAAATCAAGGGCATGATTGTCACCCATGGTCACGAAGATCATATTGGTGGACTTCCCTATCACTTGAAGCAATTTGATATTCCCATCATTCACGGACCTAGACTGGCAATGGCGCTGCTGAAAGGCAAACTGGAGGAAGCTGGAGTTAGCGATCGCACCAAGTTAAATGCCGTGAGTCCTCGCGAGACGGTGCGGATTGGCTCGTCCTTTATGGTCGAATATATCCGCAACACTCACTCCATTGCCGATAGTTTTACCGTAGCGATTCACACCCCCATTGGCGTCGTTGTCCACACCGGAGACTTCAAAGTCGATCATACCCCGGTCGATGGTGAATACTTTGATTTTCAACGATTAGCCGAACACGGGGAAAAAGGTGTCCTTTGTCTGCTCAGCGATTCCACCAACGCCGAAGTTCCCGGACATACCCCGTCTGAAGCGTCCGTTTATCCCAATCTGGATCGTATTTTCTCCCAAGCACCGGGACGAATACTGGTCACCACATTCGCCTCATCAGTTCATCGAGTGCAACTGATCTTAGATCTGGCACAAAAACAAAACCGAGTGGTGTCTGTTGTCGGTCGCTCCATGCTCAATGTGATTGCCCAAGCTCGTAATCTGGGGTATATAAAATGTCCCGATAGCTTATTCGAGCCACTCCACGCCGCGAATAATTTACCCCCAGAAAAAGTATTAATTTTAACCACTGGATCTCAAGGTGAACCTTTAGCGGCTCTCACCCGGATTTCCAAAGGGGAACACCGGAAACTGAAAATTCAAGAGGGTGACACAGTAGTCTTCTCCGCGAATCCGATTCCCGGTAATACGATCGCGGTTGTAAATACCATCGATCGCCTGATGATGCAAGGGGCAAACGTGATCTATGGACGCCATCAAGGGATTCACGTTTCCGGTCATGGCGCTCAAGAAGATCATAAACTAATGCTCGCCTTAACCCGACCCAAGTTTTTCATGCCCGTTCACGGGGAACATCGGATGCTGATCCAACATGGCAAAATGGCGCAAAAGATGGGTATCCCGGCAGAAAATATCGTGATTACCAATAACGGCGATATGGTGGAATTAACCGAGAATAGCATTCGTGTTGTCGGTCAAGTTCCCTCCGGTATTGAGTTAGTCGATCGCTCCGGTATCGTGCATCATGAAGTCCTCAAAGAACGTCAGCAGCTTGCAGGAGACGGTGTAGTAACTGTCGCCGCCGCCGTAAGTTGGGAGGGTAAACTCCTCGCCCAACCCGAAATTCACCTGCGGGGTGTCGTGGCTAGTGTGGAGAAATCCTTGCTCCAGCAGTTAGTGATTAAGCGGATTGAGCGGACATTGAGTGAGCAGTGGACTGACTTTGCCAAGTCATTGGATGGTAAAAAACAACCAGAAGTTGACTGGACAGGATTGCAACAGAAAATTGAGGGGGATTTAGAACGGTTAACTCGCCGCGAACTGCAAAGTCGTCCTCTAGTGGTATTCTTACTACAAACTCCAGAGGAAGCACCTGTGAAAACGGTAGGACGTCGTCGCCAGCGTACAGCGGCTAAGGCGGCGTCTTAGATTATTCCGGCTGTAGAGACGTAGCATGCTACGTCTCTACAATGTTAATAGGATGCCATCAAATCTTATCGATTTTTTTAGGTTGGGTTGACAAATAAAACTCAACTTATTCTTTTAGAAATTTAGATTTAATTCATATTAAAACAATTGATATATAGATGAAACATTATCCAATTAAATAGAGAAAAGCAGAATTTTACATAAATACTACACCATGAAAAATTCATATAAATATTTATTCGCAACTACTTTAGGTGCTGCTACTGAACATGAATACACTTGTGATCAGAACAACGGCGTTAGTCGATTTCATTGTTAAGGCTGGTGGGCAGTGCCCACCCTACGGTATATCAAAGGTTTCGGCGATCCAAACATACTGATTTTAGATTCATTCTTCCTAAGTGTCTGTATCGGTGTAGCCATCGTGCTTATTGCCTCTCGATTTCAGGTTTATGCAAAAGATCGCATTCCTTTGCCGATCGCAGATGACTGACTACCAGATAGGGGATTGAGCAGAGGTAACCTGACTCCATGGAGCGGATGCTGCTGAATCGCCGATACCAGAGCCATCCCGAAGATTTTGCGATCGCTTCCTCATATATCAGTTAACCTGATAACCTTAATGAGTTATCCTTATAAGTGGTGTCACGGACACCGCTACTGCGAGTGAACTGAACTTCAGTTAGATTACTGATGCCCCCAAGTTCAGCCTCTGGCAACATGTAAATCAGCACTCTAGCTTTAATAATGGGGATAAATCGACAGTTATCAGCTTTTTTATCAATCGTCCTAGCGTATTGACTGACAACCCAGTCACGCTTTATAAATACTGCTTTTAAGATGCGCTGCTCCTTGGTTAGAGCAGCATATATAACCCAGTTTTCTTAACATCTGGGTGATCACCAACAGAACCAAGAAACTGTGAATACACCAGCTTTTACTCGTGAAGAAGTTTACAGAACGTGCAAAATTCACGCTGAAACTTCACTAAACCTTTACGGACATTGATCCGGTGTAAATGCCAGAGTAATTGTAGGTGAATAACAAGTGTTTTAGTTGGTTTTTTGATAGCACAGGAACAGATTTATGAGTGTATCTGATTTTACAACAAAGAACCCAATTCTTACGAAATGGTTTTGGATAGAGCCAAAACAGCCGTCCTCAACCCCAACCCAACCCCGCCAACCGAAAAAACGGTTTGATTTGCTCAAACCCATTAAACAGTGGATTGATGGGATTGAAGTCCATAATCCCCAACTGGCGCACTTGATCTGCCATCTGATCCCCGCCCAATGTCCCTTTGAGCGAGACATTAAACTATTTGGGCATACCCTGTTTCACATTCCGCCTCTGTGTAAGCTGAATCCCTTCTATGAGGAAGTAGTCGGGTTACGCTTCCGGGCGCTGTGCTATTTGGCAGATGAATGTGGTGAAGATATTTCCGCTTACTGCTAAAATTCCAAGACTGGGAATTTTAATGTTAGGTGCGGAATCCTTGATCACACAGCATGGCAATCATTGCTCTGAAAGCCTGGTATCTCCAGGACTACGAACCGATTAAAGAACTGGAGAAACGCCCTCACGATTTGCGGTTAAGCAAAAACAGCTTGCTCAAGTCAGGGTTAAGGGCTGACTTCTTAGACGATAGTCAGGATGTCAAAGAATCGGAATGGTTTGGACGCTACCTGGATGGGGAAACGGTGGAGTTTTACATCGAAGGGAGTGGTGGCTATGCTATTTCCAATATTGATTTGATCTCCCACGAGATTTACTTCACCAAGAAAGAGGTAATGGCGCAACTCGATCCGATTATCTTTTTGAGTTATCAAAATGAATGCTCAAGTGCAAGTGTTGCGCTACGGGATAGCCTGAATGACACCCTGGAGAACTTCAATCAGCGATCGCGTCTCCCCCTAACCCTAGAACAGTCTCGTCGCCCTGTGGGTGAACCAATGCGCCTCAGTAGTACCCAGATGCGTCGCATCCGCAAGAGTTTGCTGTTTGTCGCCGATGGTACCGCGATCGCGAAAGTAGACCGAGAACAGACACCCCTCGTGATCCCCAATCCCCAAGTCTGTGTCGAAATTGGTTACGCCCTCACCACCAAGCGTCGAGAACAAATTTTACTGGTACAGATGGAACGCCCCGATTTACCCGGACAGTTTCCCTTTGAGGTTCCCCAGCACCAGCAGCTATCATTTCGTCAACCTGAGGATTTACAAAAGACCTTGCCTGTGGTATTAGAAACATTACTGCAACGGTTTAATGTATTAACGTGATTTATCCCTCATGGTCACAGATAATAATTGGGATGGATTGAGGAGAAAATTTCATGCCAAGAACTCCAGATGAGTTTGCCGTTCACATTCTTATGGCTGGCGGACACCGGGAAGAGGTGCGTTTTACCACGATTCAAGAGTTTCAGAAATGGTACAGTGGTGAACTCGTACCCAAATCTGAGTCTAAGGACTTTATCAACGTCCCGATTAAAAATATTCAGGGCGAATATATGGTGGTACGCCCCTCCAGCGTTTTAGCGATTCGGGTGGAACCCATCTTCGGGGGTAGCGTCGAGCGCTTTTAGTCTTTGTCATTGGTCATTGGTACACCCCCCAATGGCTGATGATGGATGATACGACGTCACAGTTTGAACAAGCATGAGAAAACAACTGACGAGTCTATCTCTGAGTTTAGGCATACTCTTATTCAGTGGCAGTAGTTGGGCTGTTCCTGATGTTCCCTTAGAACGAATCAATCCCGATACTGAAGCGGTGACACTGGACTCCCTCGGCTTCGATGAGCAACTCTGGGGGACTCCTGAACAACCTGGTGATCGGCAAGCTTTACTTAAGTCAATTGACCATAGCCTGCGCTATCTGGCGACGCCGACAGCAGCAGCGACGTACCAAAACTATCCCATCCCAGGAATAACTCTGGAACGAGTGCGCCGTTCCCTGGTGCGATTTCGTCAACTTCTGCTCACCTCCAGTTCCCCTGCCCAACTGCAAGCGGCGGTGAATCGCGAGTTTGAGGTTTATCAGTCGGTGGGACATGATGATCAGGGATCGGTTTTGTTTACGGGGTACTTTGAACCGATTTATGCTGCCAGTCGCATCCCTAGCGCCGAGTATCGCTATCCCCTTTACCGTTTACCGACAAACTTTAATAGCTGGAAAACACCTCACCCGACTCGTGCTGATTTAGAAGGAGTCAATGGATTTGGCGAAAATACTCCCCTGGATGGGTTAGAACTCGTCTGGTTGCGCGATCGCCTCCAGGCATTTTTGATTCATGTTCAGGGTTCTGCCCGGTTGCAATTGCCTGATGGTAGTGTGATGAGTGTTGGGTATGCGGGGAAGACAGATTACCCTTATACCAGTGTGGGGCGAGAATTGGTCAAAGATGGCAAGTTGCCTCTGGATGGGTTAACCTTACCCGTGTTAATTGATTATTTCCGTCAATTTCCCAGTGAACTGGATCAATATCTACCTCGGAATCAAAGTTTTGTCTTCTTCCGGGAAACCAATGGCGCACCTGCTACTGGAAGTCTAGGTGTTCCTGTGACAGCCGAACGATCGATCGCTACGGATAAATCTTTAATGCCTCCAGGCGCATTGGCGTTGATTCAAACTCGCATCCCTTATCCTAATGCCCAAGGGCAACTGGAATCCCGGTGGGTGAGTCGCTATGTTTTGGATCAAGATACGGGAAGTGCGATTAAAGGACCTGGACGAGTTGATATATTTATGGGGACAGGAGTTTTGGCAGGCGATCGCGCGGGGGTAATTGCCG
>NZ_JBKHHI010000024.1:0-28168 GCF_046539235.1 Coleofasciculus sp. | reverse complement strand
CGACGTTTACCCTTGCGGGTGTCGTGTTTTCTCCTTTTAGGCACTGTTAATTCAGTGCTGGGCGTTTCAAAGGCTACGAGGGGCAAAAAGCGCAGCTTAAAGCCGTCCCCAACTGGCAAGGACGACTAAGGGAGTATGTTTATCAGCTAATAAACGAAGGCGAATAAATGGGTCCGTGTCGAACTTCATCCCCCGACTGAAGTACGGGGGCTTCCGTTCTCCCGTCCTTTATCTGTGAAGTACCCCAATTTGCTTTGCTCTTATTTGTTTCGCGGTCAAGTTAACAATAAAGTGTTAATATAACAAAGGACAAATGACAGATGACAGATGACTGCTAATCCCACGACCTAAAGTTGTGGGATTAGTTTACTCTATAGTAAGTTGAGAACCCCAGCTATCCTGAGGCAGAAAGGAACGATCCATGGGAATGGATGCCACGGGTTCGGTGAGCGTAAATTCGCCCCGTTCAATCCATTGCTTTAATTCCAAAGCAACTTGCCGTGAACGAAATACACTTGCCAAAGGTGCTGTCCGCACAGAGTTGCCGTCAATAGTAATCCGCCCCTGCTTCAGCTGGGCATAGCTGACTAATCCGAAGGTGGGACGAACGCGACGGGGAATCGAGAAATCAACCACTGGGGCGACAACATCCTGATCCGATACAGCACAATGCTGAACCACCTCTTCACTCAAGACAGGTAAGGGTACACCAACGCCCAACATCAGAGACGGACCATAATTTTTAAAGTAGCAACCCCGTACCCACTTGGGATTCATCTGCTTGGCATCTCCAATTAACGCTAATGTAGCGGCTGGACCAATGGGGGTATGATTGGGAAGGCGTTTCTGGAGGGGAAAATGTTGAGTCCCTTCCCAAGCAATGTAACCAATACCCCCACCCAAGAAAATTTGCGTACCAATCCCAATCAGCTTGAGTTCGGGATCATTGAGTAGCGGGGAAATTGCTCCAGGATTGGAGTAGACTGCATTGCCTAATCTGGGCTGGAGCGGACCAAGATAAGTGTACAAGAGGCGATCGCCCCCATTGACGCCGACGATAAAATTCTGATAAAGATTGCGCGGATTATAGAGATAGAACTGGTTAATCGTTTCGCGAGTAATCGTCGTATCACAAGAGGCTCTAGGATAACAGTCAGTCATCTGTCCAATCGCTCGTAACTGCACGGGTTTACCGGCAATCAAGTCTTCAATGACATGAGAACCACCCCGTTCTCTAGATTCCTCAACCTCTGGCAGATCTCCCATATCGGTAGAGTCTACAACTTGAGTCGCGCCTAAATACAAATCCACCGCACCAAAGCCAGCATAAGCAGGTACACCATCTAACCAGCATTTACGAATCTTAATCGGGGGGTCTGTGTGACCTAAATTAATAATCGCGCCCGAGGACTCCATTGGCTCAAATGTACCTGTGGTAATCACATCGACGTTCTTAGCCGCCTGCTTGACACCGATATCGGCGACTCGCGCTTTTAATTCCTCGACGGTCCAGACAACGGCACGACGATGGTAAATTTTGTCATTGATGTCAGCTAAGGTTCGCACGATAAAAAGTTGTTATTCGTCATTGGTCATTTGTCATTGGTCATTTGTCATTTGCTTCCCCAGCTTCCCCAGCTTCCCCATCTCCCCCATCTCCCTTATCTTCCTCATCCCTTACCATAGCAGCAGTGGGAGAGACAGCAAACGTTGTTGCCACAGGTTGAGCATCCTTTTGACTCGGATGATGCCATTGGTCAAGAATATCGTTAACCAGAACCTCCTTGAGCCAAACCTGAGCTACTACTGTTAGGGGAAGGGCTAATAATAATCCTAAAAATCCAAAGAAGGTGACGAAAAATAACTGGGCGAGTAAGGTTATAGCGGGTAGCAGGGATACCTGTTGCGCCATAACTAAAGGTGTGAGTAAATTACTTTCAACCTGCTGAATTACAATATATAGAATCAATACAGCAATGGCTTTCCAGGGCGAATCTAGCAGCGCGATCGCAATGGGTGGGATCACACTCACAACTGGTCCAAGATTGGGAATAAATGTTAAAATTCCCGCTAACGTGGCTTGTGCCAATGCCAGGGGAATTCCCAATAGCAGTAAGCCGAAAAAGCTCAACAACGAAATGACTGCCATATTAAACAGAATACCGACTAGCCATCCTCGTAAAGATTCATTACACCGCTGCAAAATCTGATCAACTCGACGTCGATAGAATGACGGAAAAAGGCGAACAAAGCTTTTCCGGTAAGGGTGAGGATCGGCAAGGAGCATTAATGTTAATACTAGAACAAGTAAACTATTCAGGAGGACAACCAAAGCATTATTGAAAAACATGAATCCACCCCCCAAAACCCGATTAATTAAGGGGGGAAGCTGTTGCAGCAACTGGTTAATATCTGGGATGTACTGATCGAGCAATTCCGATGAAATATCTGCTTCTAATGCTTCTACCCACTCGATTAACTGTTCAATACCCAGGGAAACCAACTCAACCAGTTGTAAGAATTGTTCGGCAAAAGGAGGTACGATGAGGAAGTAAAATCCAACCAAGACACATAGTAGCAGGAAAAGCGACAGCAGAACCGCAAAAAATCGTGGTATTCCAGAACGCTGGAATCGTTCTACCAGAATATTTAAGGCATTGGATATCACAATTGCGGCATATATAAGCATCAACATTTGCCGAATTTGCCACAAAACAAATAGTGAAACAACAAAGACAAGTATGCCAATCCATTTACCCAGACTCACTGCCCAGCCTCCAAGCTACTCTGGTTTGCTTCTGCTTGAAAATGGTAAAGTTTTAGTTCCGGACGTAGCCTACTACGTCTGAAACTCCCTTATCTGCCTCATCTGCCCCATCTCACTCATCTCCCCTATCATCAATACAGACTGAAACAAAAAAACTTTTGCCATGATGCACTAGAACACAAATTCTATACTGTAATGTCATACAAATGTCTGTAAAGTACTTTTTTCTATCCGATGGCTGGACTGTGGGACGAGTTTGGGAGTTTGGAGGGCTTTGGAATGTCAATGCTTGGCGACGGGAACCCGAAATCATCCGCCTCAACCTTTGCATCCTGGAACAGGGGGAAAAGTTATGGCTATATCGGGTTGAGGATGCGGTATTGATGGTAGAAGTTAAACCGACACCGGATGCTTCACCCCAATCCGCAAAAACTATTGGTCAAGTTGTCCTCAAACGCTTGATGAGTGCGGAACAAGTGATTGAGCGATTAACCACCGCGCCAAGTGTTTTGAATCTCTGCTCAGAAACGGGCGATGGATGATGAGGGAGGTGTAGAGACGTAGCATGCTACGTCTCTACGTTAGGGTTGAGCAAGCAGATTTGGTCAAAACGTTCTCTGTGCTTGCAATCGTTTCTAACAAAAGTTACACTTCTTTAAAGTCAAGACTAACCCGCCTAGCTGTTTGGAACATGAAGGATAACCGGAAAAGGTAATCAGTTAAAGCTTTTAGGCGGGTAAGATCAATTTCTAATCTCTTTAGCAAAAGAAGCGTCAAAGTAGAAACTCTATCTCTAGGAGGAGCGTAGTCAATGGGACTACCGTGGTATCGAGTACATACAGTCGTCCTGAATGATCCAGGGCGTCTGATTGCTGTGCATTTGATGCACACTGCCCTTGTGGCAGGCTGGGCTGGTTCGATGGCTCTATACGAACTAGCCACATTTGATCCGAGTGATCCAGTCCTCAACCCCATGTGGCGTCAAGGGATGTTCGTGATGCCGTTCATGGCGCGTTTAGGGGTGACTGACTCCTGGCGGGGTTGGAGTATTAGTGGCGAAACGGCGACAGATGTCGGTTTTTGGTCATTTGAAGGCGTTGCCGCTGCTCACATTGTTCTGGCAGGTCTGTTGTTCTTAGCCGCCTGCTGGCATTGGGTTTACTGGGATTTAGAACTGTTTAGAGATCCTCGCACGGGCGAACCGGCGCTGGATTTGCCAAAAATGTTTGGCATTCACCTGTTCTTGTCTGGTCTTCTCTGCTTTGGCTTTGGTGCGTTTCACCTAACTGGACTTTTTGGTCCAGGAATGTGGGTGTCTGATCCCTATGGTCTAACAGGTAGTGTTCAACCTGTAGCCCCATCCTGGGGACCAGAAGGATTTAACCCCTTTAACCCAGGCGGTATCGTTGCTCATCATATCGCTGCGGGGATTGTCGGAATTATTGCTGGACTTTTCCACTTGACGGTTCGACCCCCAGAGCGACTGTTTAAAGCGCTGCGGATGGGGAATATCGAAACAGTACTCTCTAGCAGTATTGCCGCTGTATTCTTTGCCGCGTTCGTGGTGGCGGGTACGATGTGGTACGGTTCTGCGGCTACGCCGATTGAACTGTTTGGTCCAACCCGTTACCAATGGGATCAAGGCTATTTCCAGGAAGAAATTGATCGCCGTGTGGAAATGGCGATGGCAGACGGAGCCAGCCCTTCAGAGGCGTGGAATCAGATTCCGGAGAAGCTGGCGTTCTACGACTATATTGGCAACTCTCCGGCTAAGGGCGGTTTGTTCCGCACCGGTCCGATGGACAAGGGTGATGGTATTGCTGAAGCTTGGTTAGGTCATCCAGTATTTACTGATGGCGAAGGTCGGCAATTGACGGTGCGCCGTATGCCCAACTTCTTTGAAACCTTCCCCGTTGTCTTGACTGACGCCAATGGTGTCGTTCGGGCGGACATCCCCTTCCGACGGGCTGAGTCGAAATATAGCTTTGAGCAAACTGGTGTTACAGCAACATTCTACGGCGGTCTTTTGGATGGTAAAACTATTGAAGAGCCCGCTGTTGTTAAGCAGTATGCCCGTAAAGCTCAACTGGGTGAACCGTTTGAATTTGATCGTGAAACCTTAAACTCCGACGGGGTATTCCGTACCAGTCCACGGGGTTGGTTCACGTTTGGTCATGCAGTATTTGCTCTGTTGTTCTTCTTTGGTCATATCTGGCATGGTTCCCGGACTCTGTTCCGAGATGTATTTGCTGGGGTTGATCCTGACCTAGACGAACAAGTCGAATTCGGTCTGTTCCAGAAAGTGGGTGATAAGACCACTCGGAAAAAAGAAGCCGTTTAATCGTAGAGACGTAGCATGCTACGTCTCTACCATAATCATGGAGGGCAAAAGAAAAATTAATTTTTCTTTTGCCTATTTCGCTATTGTGGTTGACTGAGCAAGGTAAACTGGTAGTACAGCAGATAATTGGGTAAGTTGTGACATGGAAAGCCTCATTTATATCTTTGTTTTGATTGGCGCTCTAGGCGTTCTGTTTTTTGCGATCGCGTTCCGGGAACCGCCTCGGATTCAAAAGTAGATCCCGATGGCGCTGTCTTCTCTCCTGGAGAGCGTCATCGTCTTCCTGATGATTATGATTGATCGTGAATTGGATCAGCTCTCTAGGATACCCTGAGCCGACATGAGTCTATCTGATTACTTTTGCCGACAGGGATTCGAGCAGGAGGAGATTAGATAGACTCGGATCGGCTAAATTTTCTGTATTTAACTAGTCGGAAAAGACTTGCTATTATGCGATGCCCCTATTGTCAGCACACCGACAGCCGCGTTTTGGAGTCTCGTTCAACCGAAGCAGGACAAAGTGTTCGGCGTCGTCGGGAGTGTTTGCTTTGTAAACATCGCTTCACGACTTATGAACGGATTGAATTTGTGCCGATTACTGTCCTGAAGCGGGATGGTAAGCGAGAATCCTTCGACCGTTCTAAGTTATTACGGGGAATGGTGCGGGCTTGTGAGAAAACAGGAGTTTCCCAACGACGCCTAGAAGCGATAGTCGATGAAATTGAAGCTGAAGTTCAGCAGCACTATGGGCGGGAGGTTACCAGTGATGAAGTGGGTGAGTTAGTCCTGCGCTACCTCCGACAAGAGAGTGAAGTAGCTTATGTCCGGTTTGCCTCAGTTTATCGGAAGTTTCAGGGCATTTGCGATTTTATCGAAACCCTAGAGCATCTCAGAAATAATGCTGAACTAGACAACCCCGGAATGTCGTCTGTACCACCAGCTATCGCTAACGAGTCTGATGATTCGGAGACATCAGCCTCCCTGGTCACTCCCACATCAGAGGAGCAACAGGTTTTACGGTAAGAGGCGCTAAACCCTGGTTAGACAGCAGTTTTAGCATTTCACGCTTTAGTATATCTGATTTGATAAAGTTTTGTGTACTTCTCAATCTCAACAGGGCGATCCAGATTGAGTTATAATTACCTGTCTGGACTTTATTAAATATTTTAAAATAAGGTTGAGACAAAGCAATGTAGGTGTAGGTGGCACAATACCGACGTGCGAGTACATCGACAGGAGGCATAGTCATTACGGAGATTAAACAAGGAAACACAACGCGCATGCTCAGTCAGAACACAAATACAATAGATATTGGCTTCACTCACGACGATTTTGCCGCCCTCCTCGACAAATATGATTATCACTTTAGCCCTGGTGATATTGTCGCAGGTACAGTATTCAGTCTGGAGCCAAGAGGCGCTCTGATTGACATTGGTGCTAAAACCGCCGCTTATATTCCCATACAGGAGATGTCAATTAATCGGGTTGACGCTCCCGAAGAAGTATTGCAGTCAAATGAAACGCGAGAATTTTTCATTTTGACTGACGAGAATGAAGATGGGCAACTCACCCTTTCCATTCGCCGGATTGAGTATATGCGGGCTTGGGAGCGGGTGCGCCAGCTTCAAACTGAAGACGCGACCGTCCGTTCTTTGGTTTTTGCCACAAACCGAGGTGGGGCACTGGTTCGCATTGAAGGGCTACGAGGTTTTATTCCCGGTTCCCACATTAGCACTCGCAAACCAAAGGAAGATTTAGTTGGCGAAGAACTGCCGCTAAAATTCTTAGAGGTAGACGAAGACCGAAACCGTCTGGTTCTCTCTCACCGTCGCGCTTTGGTTGAGCGCAAGATGAACCGCTTAGAAGTCGGTGAAGTGGTCGTTGGTTCGGTACGGGGGATTAAGCCTTACGGTGCGTTCATTGATATTGGTGGTGTGAGCGGATTGCTACACATTTCAGAAATTTCTCATGATCATATTGATACGCCTCATAGTGTGTTTAATGTCAATGATGAATTGAAAGTGATGATCATTGACTTGGATGCCGAACGCGGTCGGATTTCGCTGTCAACGAAGCAGTTGGAACCTGAACCGGGAGATATGATCAACAATCGGGATCGAGTCTACGATCAGGCAGAAGAAATGGCTCAGAAGTATCGGGAGAAGATGCTGGCACAACAGGAAGGCGTTACTCCTGAATCTCAAGAAGAGGGGATTGAAGAAGAAGAGTTTGTGTCAGCGACGGAAGATTAATTCTGGTTGCTGTTGATCCCACGTTTTTTAAGCGTGGGATTTTTTGTTTCTGGTTCATGGTTCATGGTTTAAGGCGATGGACTATGAATTAAGTTTGTAGAAAGATGTTATAGATAGTTTCCCAGGACTTCAACCGTTTGCTGTCCAGTTTTTGCCCAGCTGAATTGACGGGCGCGTTGAAGTCCGAGGGTGCTAAGGCGCGATCGCAGTTGGCTGTCGGTGGCGATGGAGTGCATAGCTGCTGAGAGTTCCAGGGTGTTGTAAGGGTTCACCAGGATAGCCGCATCACCAGCGACTTCGGGGAGGGCGGAGAGGTTGGAGGTGATTACCGGAGTCCCACAAGCCATGGCTTCTAGAACCGGGAGTCCAAAGCCTTCCCAGAGACTGGGGAAAATAAGTGCGATCGCGTTGTTGAGGAGGATGGGTAGTTGGTTGTAGGGAACATAGTTGAGAAATTTGATTTGATGGCTTAAGCCGAGGTGGTTGGCTTGGGCTTGCAGTTTAGGGGTGTATCGTTTGTCACTTGACCCAGCAATCCACAGTTCATAGTCCCTAGAGTTGGGAAGTGTGGCAAAGGCGTTGATGAGTCGGTGCAGGTTTTTATAGGGGTCATGGCGTCCGATATAGAGGAAGTAGGGGTTGGCTGAAGTTGCTTCGTGGGGCTGTTTGGGAAACGCAGAGGGGCGCAGAGGGTAGCGCAGAGGGGCGCAGAGGGGGCGAAAGTGGTTGGTGTCGTAAGCTAGGGGTATGGGCGTGATTTTGGTGGCGGGGATGTGGTAAAAGTCGGTAATGTCTCTGGCGGTGGCGGTGGAGTTACAGAGGATATGTTGGGCTTGGGTGAGGATTTGGGGGATATAGTAACGGAAGTAGGGGGTGAGGGGAGAGTTAGGTTTGGGAAAGCGCAGCGGGATTAGGTCATGAACCATGACTATGTAGCGACAATTGCTATTAAGGGGCGCTTCAGGAATGGGAGAAAACAGCAACTGAGATTTCAACTGTTGATAAATTTTGGGCAACTGTAATTGAGTCCATAGTAAACGGCGGAGATGACCTCTTAGTCCTTGTTCTGGAGTTTGACCGGGAGGTGTCTTGTAACAGTCGTATGAGGAGAGGGGTTGAGAAATCAGAAGAGTCGGCGAAACAGGACGTAACTGGGGCAGTAGATTGAAGGCATAACTACTAATTCCTGTTGGCTGACGCATTAAAAAGGAAAGGTTAATAATGAGTTTTTGCTGTGACATACCTAAGTTAAAAGCAAGTTCCCAACCAGGGCTCAGTGAACCTGATTTATTATTATTGGTTTAGACCACAGTTTGAATAAATTGCTTGATTATTTCATCCCAGGAATAGATTGCATCCTTGGAGATTTGGGTTCGGTTATAGTTAAATGCTTCTTGTAGGGCGTGCTGAATGCTGAGGGCATCTCCAGGCTGGTAGTAACAAAAATTAGATCGAGAAGAATGCAAATATAGTGGAGCAATAATCGGCAATTGGCAGTAAGTATATTGAATGATTTTTAGGCTATTGGTCATAGATTCCATGCCGGGACGGTAGGACAGAGTTTGCAAACCAATGTCGGCATATTTGATGTAGGGAATGGTTTGTTCAAAGGGTAACTCTCCATAAGTAATAATATTTGGGCGATCAGGTAAGTTGTTGATGGAACCGATAATGTGGAAATACCAATCCGGAAAAAGCTGGCTGGCGTGAGCGAGAAAATTGTGATCAAAATTGGAGTTGCCGACAAAGATTAGGTTAGGATGGTTCGACGATGGATAAGGATTGACATACTCTTGTTCAAATAGCTCTGGACGAATTCCGTGAACGTTTAGTCTTAGCTGAGGAAGTCCCTCAAAAAGACGGTAAATGGGCTGACTGGGAACACTCACCAAGTCAAACTTTCCGGCAATATGCTGTTCAGTTTCCAAAACAACGGGATGGTTCCCCAATAGGCGTAGATCATCAGAAACTCGGTAAATAAACTTGGCACGGGAATTGAGCTGTTTGAATCTCTCAAATAGAAGCAAAGCCGGTGTACTTTCAAAGATAATTAGGTCACTCTGAGAAATGATTGGCTCTATGGCTGCTAAGGGAAACTTACTGTAGCCGTCGAATAAACGGTGACAGAGTTGATTGAGGAATTTCAGGCGTAAATTTGCCGGATGCCAAGGGGTAAACCAGACATAACTCCACATCCCTTGATCAACTTGGATCAGTCGGTTGGCTTCTTGTAGCACAGGATAAGCCAAACGGTAATCTTGACGAATAACCGATAACCAGCTAATTGGCGCTGTAAAAAAAATCACCTCCCAACCTAGACGGTGCAAGGCATCAGCCAGCCAGTGAAAACCAGCTTTGCGTTTGGAGTGCCAGTAGTGACCCGTAACTAAAATTGCCCGTTTCATGGTTAATGACAGAATGCCGGATGGGGCTGAATACACTGAGGTTTACACCTTGTTTGACTCTAGACGTGGGAATAATCCTTTGTGTTGCTGTTGATTGTGAAATTTATGATACGCTATGCATCGAGGTATTCTGGCTGATCGTAACTGTCGGGAGGAATAATCTGTGATCCAATAGTCAGAAAGCAGTGCAAACGAGTTAAAGTGTCCTCAATGAGGGAGTGAACGACACGAAAGAGTCTAATAACAATCCTTCAGTTTAACTGCTCTAATTCAAAACTATGGCACTGAAGTAGATGATTGATAAGCCTCCAGCCTTAATAAACCTGCAAAATAAAATCAAAGCCCATACCGCCGTGGTTGGTGTTGTGGGTTTGGGATATGTCGGGTTGCCCTTTGCCGTTGAAAAAGCCAAGGTGGGCTACCAAGTGCTGGGCATTGAGCAGAATCCCCGGAGAGCGGAGCAAGTGAATCTGGCACAAAACTATATCACAGATGTTAACGATGACGATTTAAAAAAGGTGGTCATCAGCGGCAAACTGCAAGCCGTTGTCGGCTTTAACCGAGTGTCGGAAATGGATGTGATTGTAATCTGTGTACCTACGCCGCTGACCAAAAATCTGACCCCCAACCTCAGCTATATCGAGAATGTGACTCAAGCAATTGCCCAGCATTTAAAACCCGGACAGTTGGTGACATTGGAGTCCACAACTTATCCAGGAACAACCGATGAAGTGATGAAACCGTTGCTGGAACAAACCAGTGGCTTAAAGCAAGGTGAGGATTTCTTTGTTGCTCATTCCCCAGAACGGGTAGACCCTGGTAATCAACGGTATACGACTAAGAATACCAGTAAGGTGGTTGGCGCTTCTGACCCCTATTCCTTGGAAGTCGCTACATTATTCTACAAACAAACCATTGAACATGTCGTGCCAGTCAGCAGTGCGAAGACTGCTGAACTGGTTAAGGTGTTTGAAAATACCTTTCGTGCGGTCAATATCGCTTTAGTGAATGAGCTAGCCTTATTGTGCGATCGCATGGATCTGAATGTCTGGGAGGTGCTAGATGCTGCCAATACCAAACCCTTCGGCATTATGCCATTTTACCCTGGACCCGGCGTAGGTGGTCATTGTATCCCCCTTGACCCCCACTATTTGGAATGGAAGGCGAAGGAATTTAATTTTGAAACTCGCTTTATTGCCCTAGCCGGTGAAATTAACCGCCGTATGCCGGAATTTGTCCGAGAAAAGGCGTGGCGTGTGCTAAATCGATTGGGGATTGCTCCGGCGAAGGCGAAGGTGCTGGTGGTGGGAGCGGCGTATAAAAAAAATTTGGCGGATTGGCGCGAGTCGCCAGCGACTATCGTGATTGGCTCTCTCTTGGCGGATGGGGTGGATGTTGTTTATCATGACCCCTATGTCCCGGAGATTGAAGTCGCCGGAGAGACATTTCGGTCAATTGAACTGACGGATGATGTCTTAAGGGCAGTAGATTTGGTGATTATTACCACGGATCACAGCCAGATTGATTATCTCAACTTGATTGCTCAGGCAAACGCTGTGCTAGATACGCGAGGTGTGACTCGAACGTTGAATTGTGACAAAGAAAAGGTGACACTATTGTGACTCAGGTGATAGTCGTTGGTGCGGGAAACTGGGGGAAGAATTTAGTTCGGAATTTTGATGAATTAGCCGCTTTAGCAGGTGTGGCGGAGGTGAATCCGGAGCTGCGCGGCAAAATTTCTACGGTTTATCCGGGAGTTCCGATTTATCAGGACTATCAGACTGTACTGGAGTCAGACGCACAGGCGGTAGTCTTGGCGACGCCAGCACCCACCCATTTTCACCTTGCTCTAGCTGCCTTGGAAGCAGGGAAGGATGTGTTTGTGGAAAAGCCGATGACATTGCGGACAGCAGAAGCAAGGCATCTGGCGGACTATGCGGCGGCGCATTCACTGATTTTGATGGTCGGGCATTTACTACTGTACCAACCCGCGATCGCGTGGATGCGGGAGTATTTGGTGAGTGGGAAAGCGGGAAAGGTTTTGCATGTGGCAACTCAGCGGCTGAAGTTGGGTAAGGTGCGGCGAGAGGAAAATGTTTGGTGGTCCTTTGCGCCTCATGATCTGTCCGTGGTGTTAGATCTGTTGGGTAATCCTCAGATTCGACAGGTGCAAGCCCAGGGACAGGCGATATTACAGCCAGGGATTGAGGATAATGTTCATGTAGACTTAGAATTTGTTGGCGGACAAACGGCTCATCTGCATTGTTCCTGGTATTGGCCCCAACTCCAGCGGAGTACGGTGGTGATTGGGAGTGAGCAAATGTTGGTTTACGATGAGGTTTCGCAAAGGGTTACGGTGTATCAGAAAGGGGTGGATGAGCAGTTGAATAATCGAGATCAGGGGAGTTGGTGTCCGGAGGTGGCAACATCGACACCCCTGAAAATTGAGTGTGAACATTTCCTACATTGTCTCAAGACTCGTGAATCTCCCCGTTCCGATGGTTGGAATGGGGTAGCCGTGGTGGAAATTCTGGAGAAAGCCCAGGAGTTGCTGGATGGTTGATTATTTTGTACATGAGTCTGCCTATGTGGATCAGGGGGTTGAGATTGGTACAGGGACGAAAATTTGGCATTTTTGTCATGTTATGGGTAAGGCAAAGATTGGTCAAAACTGTTCCTTGGGGCAGAATGTGTTTGTGGCTAATCAGGTGGTGATTGGTAATGGCTGCAAAATTCAGAATAATGTCTCTCTGTATGAGGGGGTGATTATAGAGGATTTCGTCTTTTGTGGACCGAGTATGGTGTTTACGAATATTAAGACGCCTCGATGCGAGTACCCTCGGAATACCAGTGAGGATTATTTGACCACGTTGGTGAAGCGAGGGGTGAGTATTGGGGCAAATGCCACGATTGTTTGTGGGGTGACGCTTTGGGAGTATGCTTTTGTTGCGGCTGGGGCGGTGGTGACGAAAGACATACCTGCTTATGCGATCGCGGCTGGTGTGCCAGCCAGGATTCGGGGATGGATGAGTGCTTACGGTGATGTGCTAAAGTTTGATGCTGATGGTTATGCTGTTGATTCTACAGGGACTCAGTATCAGCAGGTATCCCCAATAGAAGTCAGACGGTTAGGAAAAGTGGATTGAAATGGGTGAGATGAAAATCCCGGTTCTAGATTTAAAGCCCCAATACCAGGCGATTCAGGCGGAGATTCAAGCGGCGATCGCTCAGGTGTTGGAGTCGGGGCGGTTCATTATGGGACCGGAGGTGAAGCTGTTTGAGCAGGAGGTAGCGGCGTATCTGGGGGTTAAGCACGCGATCGGGGTGAATTCCGGAACTGATGCGCTGGTGATTGGCTTGCGGGCGCTGGGAATTGGTGCAGGGGATGAGGTGATTACGACACCGTTTAGTTTTTTTGCCACGGCGGAGTCGATTAGTACTGTTGGGGCTAGACCGATTTTTGTGGATGTTGACCCGAGGACGTTTAATCTTGATCCGAGGGCGATTCCCGATAAAATTACCGCTCGGACTAAAGCTATTTTACCCGTTCACCTCTACGGCAATCCAGCGGCGATGGGACAGATTAGGGAAATTGCCCAGAGTCGGGGTTTGCAGGTGATAGAAGATTGTGCCCAGTCGTTTGGGGCAGTTTATTCCGGCACTTGTTCCTCTTGTCAGGAGAGTACCCGGGCGGCGCTGAGGGGTAAGCAGACGGGGACGATGGGCGATGTTGGCGCGTTTTCGTTTTTTCCCTCGAAGAACTTGGGGGCGTATGGGGATGGGGGTTTAATTGTGACAGATGATGACCAAGTGGCAGAGATGGCGCGGATGCTGCGGGTGCATGGGGCAAAGAAAAAGTATCACAATCAGGTGTTGGGATATAATTCGCGATTGGATACGCTGCAAGCGGCGATTTTGCGGGTGAAGCTGCGGTATGTGGATGGTTGGAATCAGGGGCGGCGTCGGGTTGCCCAGGCGTATAATCAGTTATTGGCGGATGTGTCTGGGGTTGTGACGCCGGAGTTGGCGGATGGGCATGTGTTTCACCAATATACGGTGCGGATTTTATCAGGGAAACGCGATCAAGTGCAGCAGTATTTGGCAGAACAGGGGATTGGTTCGATGATTTATTATCCGGTGCCCCAGGATCGGTTACCTGTTTATCAGGGGCAATATCCGGTGAGCCCCGTTAGCGAACAGTTGGCTGGGGAGGTATTGAGTTTGCCAATTTGGGCGGAGATGAGTCAGGCGGATATTGAGTTAGTGGTTCAGATGCTGAAGCAGGGATTAGGCTAATTTGGGTTGGCTGAATTAATACAGAAGCTACCTGTATAGGCACGATATTATCCATCCGTGTCAACTTAAGCTCAACCCCTCACCCCCAGCCCCTCTCCCACGCCAGCCCTCACCCCCAGCCCCTCTCCCAAGCTTGGGAGAGGGGAGCAAGAGCATCCGATCCCCCTTCTCCCGTGCAAAAAAGCGAAGCATCCTCTGTCCTCCCCCTTATTCAGCAGCCCTTAATCTAGTCCGCGCAGGCGGACTTTGTTTGTGTAGCTGCGACTTCCAGTCGCCAGAGCAAATTCAGCAGATCCTAATTCTCTTTAACTCTAACCTTTGGACCAAAGTAGGCTTGTTCTTCCCCAGCTTTACCTTGAATCAGGGAGTCCTTGACAAAAATCAGCAAATGATAGGTTCCTGTTTCTGGAGGATGGAAATAGAAGTTATTTCCTTTAAATGTTCCAGCTAAGGGTTTTATGTCCCCGGAAAGGTTGAGCTGATAAGCAATGCGAAATTCTGGGTTTTCATACCCTTGAGTGGTGAGTTTAAGCAAGTAACCCTCTGATGGCTTATGTTTCTCAACCTCCCCAGAAACGGCGTAGAAATGTCCTGATTGGTCTAAAATGCCGATCAAACCCTGGTGAATGGGAATCGGTTGGTGATCCTCTGGATAGGCGGGGACTTGCCAGATAATCTTTGTCGCGGCTAGTTTCTCGACATCGCTAATCTTGAATTTAAGATTTAAGTCTTTCATCACTGCTGCTAATCGTAGTCGCAGCTTTTCTAGCGTTTTTGCCTGGTAAAGCCGTTTATATCTTCGGTTGAATCGTTCGCGTTTTGCCTGAGATAGGGAAGACTCGGTTGTGGTAATCTCCAGTTGACTGCCAACGTATTCAAAGGGAGCGTGTTCGTGATACGGTTCTTTGGCTCTAATACTACTGTATACGGTAAAAGCGCTGAAAGGATAGTTGCGGTGTTCCCGTTCAGCTTTGGTCATTCCGGTATAGATGTAATATCCAGAAAAGAGGAGGATATATAGACTGGTGAGTCCGCGAAAAAAATGAGTCCGAAATCCCTTGAAGGGTAATGATTTTGTTGCTTTAGGAAGCAACTTAGAACGTCTGTTGTGGACAAGCCAGCGATAAATTTGGTTTCCTAGAAATGAGAGAGGAGGAATAGAGAGTAAGACCGACAGTGGCAAGGTTAAGGGCAAACGGCATAATAGTCGTAAATATCCCTTAAATCCATAACTCAATTGTCCTTGCGTAACAAATCCGATTTCTCGACTTAATTTCTCGATTGTACTGCCCGCTGGCAAGTCCTTTTCGTCAACAGATTGTAGGGGAACGTAATTGACCAAGCGCAACCAATCTAGAGCATATATCAAATGCATGATCCGGTTGTCAAGACCCGATGTTTCATCATAGTAAACCGTAATTAAAGATTTATGGCGTAATGGTTTTAACTGACGTCCTATCCAGGAGAAAAAGCGATCCCAATCCACGAAGAGGGCAGTTAAAGGGAGCCATTCTGGATGCCATAATCCCACAACTATGCCCAGTCCTAAGGTTTCAAAGAAAAACAGACTACCAAAGATAAAACGCCAAAGCGGTCGTTTGACTAAAAAACAGGCTAAAATGGTAGTTCCCTGAGCGATAATATTGCCCAGAGCCAGGGATTTCCATGCCCATTCATGGGACATAATCCAGGAAACATGGGCAGGTGGATTCCCTTTAGACCGATACCAACCCACGGCGAGGGCGTTTCGTAAATTATCGGAGAATGCCCAGCCAAACTGAAAATTATCACGGGTTAATTTCCAGTAACAGGCATTGGCAAACATGAAAGCGACGGCGAATTGAGCGAGGAATATAGACCATTGATAGGACTGTTTTGATTTTAATTTATCATACCAGCCGTAGTTGGAATTGTCCCCTCCCAGATATCGAGCTGCGACATCCATGGCGACTCGGTAACTATCAGGGGTTAAATTGGGTGATACGAGATCCTGAATCCCAGCGTAAACTTTGCGATAGTATTCAATCGAGGGATGACCGTAGAAAATTCTGCCGTTGGCTAATTTGACATACCCTAGACCATCCTTGAGTCCTGCCTCAGTGAAGTCAACGCCAATGGGATAACGTGTGATTTTATTGAATTTCCGAGGCGGATTGCGAATGACGCTTTTGGGGAGTTTGTCAAGGATTTGCTGAATTGATTCGCCTCTGATTTCGGCGAGTTGCTTCAGTTTTTTAGATCGCGGGGAATTGAGAACTCGATACTTATATAGCCATTTGGGTTCTAGTCTATCTAAAAGCAAATTGGCAATTTTTTTTACTGTTAATTTATTTTTTTTAATCAAATACATCCTATTAAAAAGCATATTGCTTGTGTTTGGCACTTCACTACACTCTACTTTGATTTAATTAAAAGTTAAAATCATCATTTTTTATTATTCATCCTCATCGTATTCATCAAAATTATCATTGTCTAATTTTACACGTTGACTATAGGAGGCTAACAAAATACCATCAATTTTATGTTTATTTTTTGTAAACCAATCTATAGAACCCAAACCAATTAAGTTATTTTCATGGATGACGGCAATCACATTTTCCTTGTACGCACCTACATTTTTTATATTTTTTGAAAATACAATTGCTATTATTTTATCGGAAAGGTGTTCCAGAAAATACTGTTTCGTTTCCTCTGATAAGGATCGTAAACCTGATTCTTCAATCATTACCCAGTAGCAATTAGAATGTAAAGCCGTGAGTAAACCCAGAGAAAACTTCAGTTCTGAATCGATTTGATTCCATGCATCTATGGAAATCTGTTTGTCTAGATTATCTGGAAGCTGTTCTTGGATTTTATTCCATAATTCAGTCTCTTTGAGATCTTGTTCAAGATTATCCCAGCTATACTCAGGAGGTAATCCGACAAGTTCTCTGAATGGCATTCTCTCAATATATTTATATTTTGAAGTTACAAACCACGTCGCACTAACAGTACTGTTTAATGACTTTGAGGATTCTCTCATTAAACAGTTAGTGATAAAAGGTAATGTATAACGATTTAACTCAACCGAACAGATTAAGCCGATTCGATTTCCCGCTTTTAATTGATAATTAAAATAAGACTTGCTTATGAGTATTGAATTTGCTGTAATAGTATACTCATCGTCAACCGAGTGACTATTGAAATTATTTTTAACCGCTTCTACAAAATGGAAATATCGTCTAACTTGAGGATAAAAGCGATTAATACTTGTTAGCTGCTTATTTACTTGTCTTAAATTGACTAATCCGTATCGCAAAGCAATTAAATAAACAATCAATTCTCCCCAACCTGCTTTTTTATGGAAAATGAATATGCCCAATATCACAAGAATAACGGAAATAATTATAGCAAAAAAAACATTGCTAACAAATTCACTTTTAAATACTGCCTGAAGTTTACCTTCAAAAGCATCTAAATATTGCTTTTGCTCTCCTGAGATAAAACTTCTTTCTATTGACATAGCTGTCAAAGGTGTAGCTACTAATTGCTGTCTAGCGATGATTTGACGTTTTTCAGTTGCAGCTTTCCGAGCATATTGCTCCATTAAATGAGAATTTGTAGCACCTTTAACATTTACTTCGTATAAAAAAAGTAATGAGATTGCTATTAAAATAAACACAACCAGGGTCAAAAAAAAGTTAATATAGAGCAAAACTAAAAAATTAACGGCAAAAGTTATTGCCGGAATAAAGGTGTTGGTAATGATCCGTAAAACTCTACCACAGTAGCGAGAATCACTAGTAGCAAGTCTATAAAAAATCTTGTCATCATAGGTTACTTCATCTAAAATTCCAGTTGCGAAGCTATAGTTCAATATTAATAGGATTCGTTTAGAACAAAATTCTTCATATATACGACCTAAAGTTATGATTTTTGAGCGCGAAAAATAAATGAGCCATGATGAGAACAATAGACAAAATAAAATACTGACAACAAACACAAAGAAAAGCTCAACCGAGGAACGAGCATCAAAATTCTGGTGAAGAAAATTCAATCTTTTTCCTTGTTCCAAAAAACGGGCGTAGTAAAGAACTTGACCAAATGCGCCAACCTGTAGTAAGATTCCCAAGAAGCTAGTTATACAAATTATAAAAAAATCGATGCGGAAACGCCAAACTGAATCAGCAAGTAACCATCTAAGCGTCAGGATGTATCGTATCAACGAATCCTTGAGTTTACGCAACAAAAGTGAATGATAAGTATGTTTGGGGGAATTTGGCATTATGACAACGATTAACTAATTTTGATCACAGATTTAGAGAATTTATCTACTTTGATAGATAAGGCTAAGGCTTGCAAAAAAAACGAAAGTCGATACAAACTGTAAATCTATCCTTAAGAAAAAATGAAGTCATAGATATAGTACTGTAATAGGATAGTATAGTAAACGGCAAGTGACGTAGACGAGGATATAGTGATGCAAACCAGCGACACGCTCCAGAAATCTGTAGCCAACACGACAAGTGAAGAATTTTTGCCCGGGAATGGCGTCTCCACAGAACAGTCAGCAGAACAGTCTTCCATTCCGGAGGAGCTGAATGAAGCCGCACTCTTGCAGATTCTCGAACCTGTTGCGTTTTCCAAGACTTTTGCCCAACCTAGGGTAAAGTGGTACAGCTTGGTTGACTTGCCTATGGACGCGACCGTTGTCCTCATTGTTAAGTGGCTGGAACGAGAAATCACTTGGACGTTTGAGACTAAGCAACAGAAAGAATTTATCATTCCCGAACCGTTAGAGGATGGTACATATAAAATTCGTCTCATTGCTAAATTATCTGACGGAACCCGTTTTGTTTCTCGCTATGTAAAGTTTTTTGTCGATGTGGAAGCAGTAACTAAAGGACGGATTACTTGCAAAGCTCCCTGGAAGCATCTGTTTATCTTGGGCAAGAACCGTGTTCGTCCCTGCTGTAACTTGAAAGAAGGGGTGATTTTTGCCGCTGATGCGCGAGTCCCAGACGCTGATTTATGGAATAATCCAGGTTTGGTAGAGCTAAGAACAGCTTTATTAGCAGGAGATGACAAATTTTGTCACCCTCATTGTCCCCTTTTGCAATGGCACAATGGCTCAAGCTTAAGCGTGCCTTCGTCTGATAATTTTCTTTCTGAAGAATATCAGCGGGGTCATCTACTTCTAGATAGTCCAAAATCTGTCAAAATTTCGCTGGGTTCTTACTGCAACCATCGTTGCACTTTCTGCAAAATGGGTAGCACAAGCTACAATCATTGGCAACAGACAGATGCAGCAATTGAGTATTTGAAAAAGCGTATACACCAGGTTGAAGTGTTGACTTTTACAGGGGGTGAACCACTGCTCAAAATCAAGGACGCTAAGCATCATTTCGTCGAGCTTTTCCAGGGGAGCGGCAAACTGAAATTAAGACTACAGACAAATGCAGCACTGTTGAAACAAAACATTGATGTGTTGAGTCAAGTTCATCATTTAGAACTAAGTATATCAATGGCGGGTGCAACCAGAGAAGACTATTTCAAGATTCACCGCCGGGACGATTTTGAGAAAGTTTGTGAAGGTATAATCGAGCTAAAAAAAGCTCGTGAGGAAAAAACCACCAATGTGGAACTGAAAATGGTGTATATGCGAACCAACTACAAAGGAATTGTTGAGTTTGCTGAATTAGCTAATCGTCTAGGAGCTAATGAAATCTATTTTCACCATTTGATGATCTTATCGAATACGGATATCAATACGCGTGAAGAAATTAAGCCAAAAGATCCAGAGTGGAAAGAATGCTTAACATTGTTTGAAGAATGCCGCGCTCGTTGCGATACTTACGGAATCAAGATGCGAGTAACGGCTCACGATAACAAAAAAGTCCGGCAGTTTAACACAAAACCTGTGACTGATGACGTTGACAACGATGATTTAGACTAAAAAATAGCGATTAATAGCTAGTAAGTGCGTTACTGCTCATACCCGGATTTCTCACCACAATTGCCCAAAGGCTCATACAACCTGAATTAACCGTAGAATAAGGCTTTCAACACTCTGTCAAAATTTCGGGTCGGTCAAAAATGCTCGAAACCTAGTCCAGGTAAAGGTTTCGACGACTCAGATAGCAAAACTTGTGAGAAATGCGGGTCATATCATGTCCTGACGATTGCCCATAATTGCAATGCTGTAATAACAAGGGTTTCAGACGTTTTTATTAGGGGTGTTTGACCGGACATGATATCATAGCTGGATATCAAAATCTTCTGGTGTTGGTTAAACATAACTTCAGATAGAGAGATATTCAGCATATTTATCTATATATCTCGAACTAACAGCATAGATGACTTTGCCAGTTGATGCTGGAGCGATATGACATCCTTTATCTTGCAAGAATTGTACGCAGTCTCTATAGGTTGTTGCACCATTCCTTTCATAGGAAGCCACAACATAAATTACCTCAATGCGATCTATAACTTCGTCCATGCCTTGCAGTACTTCTAGTTCAGCACTATTGACCGTAATAGCTAAAAAATTGATAATTTTTGGTTCCCAAGCCGATAGAATATTATTCAAGGTATCGGTACGAACCTCGATTGTTTGGTCTGCCACAAACCCATCGAAATCCACAAGAGAGTTTCTTTGTTGCCCTTTGCTGTGAAGTAACATAGTGCCGCGTTCTTTCCACACACCAGATTCCAAAATATCGATACAATCATGTAAACCATTTTCCATCACATTGCGACGTAAAGGTGCAATATTGTCCGGCAGCACTTCGATGGCAAGAACTTTACCAGTGGAACCCACGACTTCATCAACAAAACGCATTGTCTTATGACCGCAAAATGCCCCGACTTCAACAATCGTGCCACCCTTATTTGGTAAAAATTCTCGACGGAACCAGAAGCGTTCACTAAGATAACGGTAAGCAACGTCGCGTGCTATCCTGTAGGTATCTGGGGTGATCACAGGTGAAAGCTTATCTTTGATACAGTTGAATATTCTGATATCTAAAGGTCTGGATCTATGACCGTAAAAAATAAGACTGCTACTTAACTGCACATAAGCTAGCTCATCCCTAACACCTGCCTCAGTAAACTCGACACCAAACAAGTCCCGTACATTTTTATTAAAGCTACGTGGTAGTTTGACAATTAGTTCAAGACCAACTTGGGCAAAAGTAACTGGTTCGGATTCTCCTCGAATTCTAGCTAAACGTTTTAATTTTTTTCGTGTTTCAGGCGGAAGGGAACTTATATCAGGATAATTTTGCTCGTTCATTATGACACTTCAAACCTTCTCAAAATTCCACCAAATTGGATGAGTAAGAATACCGACGACTTCACCTCTACTTAAATCTTGTCGCCCAAAAGGTCTGCGTCCGCGTGCCTTCTGTCGTGTGCGAAGATGACCACCCGAATCGGTGTGATAGATATCTCTAATGAAATCATAAGCTTCGTATTCCAAACCAAAATTGAACATCGAGTGTTCTCCGAGTTTAATTGTAACATGACGCTCTTTTGTCTCTAAAGTGATTGTTCTCGGACCACCAAAGCGCTCGTCACAACACTCTTGAAATATCTCCCAATTTCTAAAATTCAACTGGCGACACAAAGAGTCTCCGTGGGTTGACGTTCCTGCTACAGGAACACCGATGGAATCAAAAAACTCAAGTTCCTGTACCAGGAGTTTTTCTGGATTAATATTTTCTCTAAGCGCTGTAACCACAAGATTATTATGAAAGTTGATTTCATGTCCTAAATCATACAGCCGTTTGGCACAGTCAATTAGTTCTTTAGTGTGAATAATCTGGTCTGACTCCAAATACCCATAGTACCAAGCCGTGTGAAGTAAGCAGTAGGTCGCCCGTAAACCATGCTTATATTCCCATTTGGCAATGTTTTGCGCCGTAATGTAGTCATGATCGACATCATGACGAATCAGAAAAATTTTGCGATCGCCAATTTCAGTTTCACGGACATAATCTATATGGCAGAGATTTTCATGACTGTTAATGTACGGTTCCAATAGCCGTTCATAGTCTGAGATAAAATATTTCTTACTTCGGTTTAACTGCGCCTGTTTCTTTTCAATTTCTTGGGTTGTTAAACCAAAGGCTTGACCCTTATCATTTATTCTGAAGAAATTCCTTAAAAAATCAAACATAATTATAAGCCACCATTTTATCTTTGCACAAATCTGTTACTTTCTTTGCGGTTTTTTCATCTAATCCATTTCTCCACCTGCCAACACTAGTGGTAAAAAAATCTCGTCTTAAATTAGCCGAATTGGGATGATTGCTATTATGAACCGATGCTTTTGAATTGTAAAATTCAAATACGTTTTGTTCAATCTTGATTGGTAATATATCAAAGATATTGTGAATCGTTAGTCTTGGATTATCTACCAAATCTTCATATTTAATGACTAAACTAATGCTAGAATATTTTTTTTGAAACTCATCAAATTTTTTAATATATTGATTCCAAGAGAAACAGATTTCTTCAGGTGTTTTCTTAAAGCCTCTTTCTATATGAGAATCTACCACGTCACGCGGATCGCGAATGATATAGATAAAATATCCTCCAGGAAAAAGTTTATACGCTTCCTCAAAAGAAGATATATTCAGCTTAAAACCAGAAATAAAGCTGTTTTCCTTTAATTTCTTTCTGAGAGTAATTTTCCAAGCAATTCCTAATCGCTCTCTTAGGGTAGATATTTCACGATATCCTTCCTTCTCCAGTTCATCTAAAACTTCTCGCAATTCTGCTAAAGAAACACTAGCTCTATGACATCTTTTGAAAAATAAACCAACATCATTTTCCCCAGCACTCCGAAGTGCTTTCCCACATTTCTCAAAACTCCCGCCACTTAATGTTAATCCCTTTTCCAAAAGCTCTTTGAGTGTTACCGGATCGGGTACTTTTGGAGGTATCAGTTCATATCCCAAAGATACCTGGCTGTGTGAATCTAAGATAGTAGTAAGGAGAGTAGTACCTGAACGGGACATACCACAAGGAAATAACATTGCATCTTTTGATAAAGGTTGGAGTGAATTTCGTAGCATTGAGTTGATTCTTTTTATATTCTCTAGCATTAAAATCATCTATAAAAAAATAAAACTTAAACCTGATAAAATTCATTGTTATTTCAATTTTATATGTCTAATTATTTAAATTTATGTCCATAAAAATTTAATTTTTTTTCTAAAACCCAAGATGCAAAAAGATCCATAATACTCGCAATAGCTTCTGGACGAACATGGCGATGGTCTTCCTTAAATGGATTAACGATTA
The DNA here is from genome assembly GCF_046539235.1 of Coleofasciculus sp. Lineage (GTDB taxonomy): Bacteria > Cyanobacteriota > Cyanobacteriia > Cyanobacteriales > Coleofasciculaceae > Coleofasciculus. The sequence goes on along the minus strand of NZ_JBKHHI010000024.1, from coordinate 4,819 downwards.
TTTCTTTGACCATTTCGTAGGCTGGAAAATACCACACATTATCGCTGTTGCTTAAAACGAACGAATCTACCGCAGCTCGCAAAATAGCCTTGGAAGCACTGTTTGCTATAACCGCAGATGTATGACGAAACGTTGCTCTCAACGGTACAGGAGATACCGTAATAATTATAGAAGCTGTTGGATTCACGGCAGAGATCATGTCATAGATTCGTTGTAAATTCTGCGTATTTTCTTCAACAGTTGTCAAACGGAAACCATGTTTTTGCTCATCGAAAGCATCTGGAGGAGGAACCAGCGGAAATACGGAACCATCTGACTTATTATACCAAATTTCTGCTTGACCAACTGTGATAATAATTAATTCCGCCTCAGTAAATGCCTTGCGAACTTCTTCCTTGTGTTGAGCTAGCTCTCTCTTTCGTTCTTGATGATTTTCCCAAGCAATCCTACGTCGATAAGGATCAAGAAGATGTTTTGTACCAGAATCCTCAACTTCCCACCATTCCTCTACAGGTTCAAACGAGCCAAATGCTCTTTCAAATTCTTGTTTTAAAGAATAGGTATTGTAAACCCGATCATATCGGGCAGAACCCGCTTTACTACAAACTCCTTTACCCGCTTGTAAAAAGTTAAAGCCATTGTCTTTGAGCCAAAATTTTAGTTCTCGTGCGAAACAGCTTCCGATTGATGCAATCGGAGTCTCTTTTGTGATTCTGGGTAAATTATCGGGTCGAGGGAAAACCTTGATTGGATCAAGTTGATCAACAGTTGGATATCTACGCCATGGCTCTAAGTTGAGTAACTTGACCTCGCTAAGTCCACTTCGATCTGGATTATATGCATATACCATAATCAATTTACTTCAGAACGCTTAGTTATAAGAATATGAAGATTATTGAAAAAGCTATAATTAATTAAGGTGACATTCTGAGCCTGCCAAAATGGAGCCAAAAATGACTGAATTGTATGATGATATTTACCCCCGGTAAAATCAACCGATTTTGTCTTTCGAGGACTACGATTATAAGGCAATTTCACTTCCTCCATGGGAGTATAAGTTCCCATTTTTTCTGGCGTTGAAGCAAAAATAGAATATAACCTACCCTTTAACACTAATTTTTTATGCCAATTCTCGATTACATGAATTGTTTCTGTTCGATCCATATTGTGTTGATTATAAAGCCCTGGTCCACGAGCAAAAATCAACTCAAAGAAATCATCGGGGAATGGTAAATCAGGTTCTGCGTCACCCACAACAAAGTGTTCAGCGTCAGTTTTGAGTAGCGATCGCGCCTTACTAATTGCCCCCTGTGAGATATCAATGCCATAGAAATCCAAGTTAGGATTAACATTTTGCATTCCCTTAGACCAAATGCCGTCACCACAACACAAATCTAACACTCTTCCTGCCTTGGGAAGCAAAACATGAGCTTTTATCCAGTTCGTTACCATTTCGACTGAATACTGGAAACCCTCCTGGTTGGCGTAAAACTCATCGGTCGCTGTTAACGCTTCTGTTGGTGTTGAATAGACGGGTCTAGTCATATCCTCTCATAAATAGGCTAATACATACTTGTTCACTCGCTAAGAACACCTACAAAGACAACTGATCAAGCTCAAATCTTTTCACTTTTACCTTGTCCGGCAATTGAGAAACCGACATATAAATGGCTAAGTTGAACCGTTCAGCATTACTCTTGGGTCTAAACGCAAACTTAAATGTTCCCTCATCTTGCCTAATTTGACCTAAGCTGCGTTTCGCCATTAGCTTCCCTGCCGCATCATACATCAAGCAAAATAACTGCACTCCTCCCTGCCTACCAACATCCACATCTAAATCCCCTCGATAGTAACGCGCTACCTGTGATTTCCATCCCTCTTTACTTTCAAGTTTATACCACTGACCGCCACCGATAAGCAAGTGGGCATTTCTACCGCCCTCTGGAACAATTTCTATGCCGTTCTCAGTCACCTGAACCCGACATCCCAAGACAGAATAACCTTGATACCCATCTTTTCCAAATGTTATTCTACAGACAGATTTCCCCGACTTTGATTTAAATAACTTCTTGGCAAAGCTATAAACCCTCCACTTGAGCAAAATAAATTTGAGCAATAAACCCTCCAGATAACTAAAAATCCTGTGTTGCGCCTTGCTGACAGAATTGTACCCTAAAGCAACACCAATCGGCTCACAAATCGCAGCGAACAATACCTTCTGCTGCGACGACCAGTTTTCATACTCAGGAAACTCATCACTATAGTTAACATTAATCTTTTTTTCAAATTCCGCTGCTGCCAAACGAGGAAACACCGGAATCCCCCACGATCGCAGTTGATTCCTGAGATAGGTTAAATCTTTCACCATCAACTCAAACGCCAGACGGTGTTGGCAGGAGTAAAACAAAGTCTCGTTAGTCTTCCGCACATACCAGCACGCTTTCTCAAATTGCCCCATCTCACGCCAACCTTGAACCGCCATAATCGGATGTCGGGTATCATCTGGAGTATCATACCAGTCTCGGTTCATAATTGAACGCACCACCTGCCGAGGATTTCTATGGATATGAATGAACGTCGCATCTGGAAAAACCTCCGTCATCACCTCCGGAAAACGCTCCAGATACACATTTGCCTCCCCATAATCACCAGGTAACTCTTCAATCCAAGTGCGAGACTCCAGACATAACTGCTTCGCTTCATCCTTATGAGTAACCAGATTCGTAAACCCCTCAGCCGTGTGCTTTTCCTCAATCAATTCACCCTGTTGAAAGCGATGATTCAGCGTAAATTCATGGTTTGCTGTCAGAGAAGTCCCCTGATCCAAAAAATTAGCCAACCATTTTGAACCCGATCGCGCCGTAGACAGGAAAAAATAAATCTTTTTTTCACCGCGCCAGTAAAGAGGATGCATCAAAACCTGGTGTCTTCCCGACTTCAGGGAAGATTGCAGCGGATCAGTTGAGCGATGCCATCCACCCCCCGAATCCGTATAGTAGAATTCGTGAGGTACATGGACGGCTTCATAAGTCAGTCCCAACTTTTCCATAGACACCGACCACAACTTAAACTGTTTCCCCTCTACAATAAGCTGACCCGACTCTGGATAAGAAATTTGAAACCTATCCTGATTAACAGGTATCCCCTCAGCCGACAACCCCGATTCTAGACTGGGATCAGTAGGCTTGAGTTCAGCAAAGCACCAATAATTAATGAACCCCCATTCATAACACAACCGATCTCCATGAGTCGAGACACCTGATACCCGTATCCCAACCTCCCGCAGACTAGCCATTAACTTTTCCAAACTCAACGCCACATCCTCTATATCACCCCTAATCCACTGGGAAAGACTATTTAAATGAAGACCAACCTCATGACCAAAATCCTGAATTTGAAGACATTTGTCCAAAAAGCGGGATTCATGCCAATAACTCGCCGTATGCAGCAAATAGTAAGTCGCACGAATTCCCCGCTCATGTTCCCAATAGCTCATCTCCAGAGCCAAATCTAGGTCATAATCAACATCATGACGCAGAGCGATGAGGTTAGGTAGATGCGGGTTTTCCGATAACTCTTGAACCGTGACCGTTTTGCCAAAATGTTCGAGATATCTGAAATACTCTGGACTCAGGGACATAGAAATTAACTAAGTGTTTGGTAAAGTGCCAGGAGTTTTTTTGACTCATTCTCCCAGTTATACATCTGTGAGGCAACCCATGTATTCTCCCTCATCTGATGCAAACCTTCCCGATTGCTCAACACTTCCCGTGCTGCTCGGGCAATATCCTCAGGTTGACTGGGGTCAAACGTGCATCCTAGCGCATATTGAGTAATGATTTTTTGCATCTCCGGAAAATTGCTAGCAATCACGGGCAACCCAGCGGAAATATACTCAAACAACTTGTTGGGAGCGCAATAATAATAACTCAAACAGACATTCTCAATCGCCGCAATGCCTAAATCCGCGCTAGCCGCATAGGTTGTTACTGCTTCTGAGGGTACGGGTCCAAATAAGGAGACACGAGACGCTACCCCAACATTCACCGCCAGGTTTTGGAGCTGTTCAATGTACTTTTGTGAGCCATATCCCATCATCACAAAATGGCAGTCAGTCAGATAGTGCAGACTTTGGATAATCTTCTCCAGTCCCCGATTAAAGGTGATGCCTCCAGAGTACAGAAGCAGATGATAGTCAGCAGAAATGTCCAGCGCTAGCCGTATCGACTGTTCTGAATTTTGGCAGGAACGGCGAACCAGAGCAGGTGCGTTCAAAATCACGGTGGGAACGGGTACGCGATAGCGTTGAGCAAGTTGTTTAGCGATTGTATCACTCACCGTAATCACCGCATCGCTTCTACGAATCAAAAACTCTTCAAAGCGACTCAACAGAAATTTACCGACTCGAGTCAGTGAATATTGCCTGTTCCTTTCCACATAGAACTCATGGGAGTCATAGACAAGTTTCGCTCCATGTCTCTGTGCGGCATGATAAGCAACAGCCAATACATTTAGATCATGGGCATGATAGATATCGGCTGGTTCTTGGGTAACAACCTGAAGACTCCTGTAGTGGTAATCCAGAAAACACAGGGGGCGATGAACAGAGACCAACAGCTTTTTGAGTGTTCGATAAAAGTGGCGATGCCAGAAAATCTTAGCGGGGCGCTGAATTCCCCAATACCACCAGCGTTTGAGATAGCACTTCCAGAAAATCTTAGCGGGGCGCTGAATTCCCCAATACCACCAGCGCTTGAGATACCGCTTCCAGAAAATCTTAGCGGGGCGCTGAATTCCCCAATACCACCAGCGCTTGAGA
>NZ_JBKHHI010000023.1:0-28385 GCF_046539235.1 Coleofasciculus sp. | reverse complement strand
AAAGTTGCTGAAGCTGTCGCTGCTAAACGGATGGGAATGGTGCAAACGCAAGGGAGTAAACTGACGCGAAGAATCGCCGCAGAAAGGGCGGCAAAAGTAGCAGCAGACCGGATGAGGCGGCAAACGGTGTAGAAAGCTAAAGCAGTTGGTGTTACGGGATAGGACGATGCGGGATGTAAGTTTCATTTAAAGAAAAAGCGCAAGAGATATTGTAGAAGAAATTTTTTATCTAAAAATTAGGAGTAAGTTGTTTACCTATGCCCAAAAAGAAGAGCGATTCTAGAACGAGATATCCTTCGTCTCGGAATAGTACAGGGCCGCGACGCAGCCCCCGCTTATTAAAAAATAGGAATAATGAGAGCGAAGAAGAGCAGTCATCATCTTCAGAAGAAACAAGAAGTTTAAGAAAAAAAAGACGTCGAGGAAACATTACCCAAAAAGAATCTTCAAATAATAACAACTCGAAGAAGAGAGATAATAAGGCAACTTCGTTGCCTAAGCCGAAAAAGCGTAAAACTCAGGAAAACCAGGATGACGCCGAAGGTAAGTCAGATGATGAAGAGCCTGAGGACAAAAAACCTCAGCAATCATTAACTGGGCGTCGCAGCTCCCGCCTACAAGTCAAGCAAAACACGGTTCAGAAAGATCCGTTCGTTAAAGGTGAAACTACAAAAAGCTTAATAGAAAAACAGTGGAAGTCTTCCCGGTTTGCAATAGTGCAGTTCGGTGGGTTGACGGGTGGCACGGCAGGGGACGCAGCGCTATACGCTGCAAGGGGAACCTCACAGGTGGGAGCATTCGTTGATGTCGGCAACTCTGGAACGGCTCAGAATAAGAGGTTAAAGACCATTAGTACTCAAACACTCAAGAGGAGTTCTACTATGACCGTTCTAGAGGAAGCGGAATCCTCCGATGAGGAAGAGATAAAAACGACCCCCATCCCAGACAATACAAAGATGGTCTACGGCGTAATTACGCACAGCCATGCTGACCACTCTGGGGGCGACCTCCCAGTGAATGAGGCTGTTCTAAAGGGTTTACATGCAGGGGAATCAGGTGGAGGGAAGCACAATGAGCAAGTTACGATTAAGCTAAATAAGAGCAGTGATCAAAGAAAGCGATTGTTCAGTTTTAGCGAGAAGAAAGAGAGTGGAAAGAAAAAGAGCGAAAACGGAAGTAGCGAGGAACTGCTGCGAATGACTGGTCGTGCGATCGTGCCGAAGACAAAAAAGGGTGAGAAAGACCCAAATGCGCTGAGTCTCGGTGTGGTGACGAAAGTAGTAAAAGGAGGGTTGGAAACAAAAAATGGAAAGGGCAAGAGAGTTTTCACTATGTACAGCCTCGGAGACATGACACCGGAAGCAGCAGCCTCACAAGTAAAGGAATTTTATAAACAAGATGAAAACAACCCCATAAATGTTGTCAAGGTAGCACATCATGGGTCAGACGCAAATATAGCAGCTTTACCACCAGAGGTAACAAATGATGACATGATCGTACTCTTCTCAGGCTTTACAGGGAAAGGCGGAGAAAACTATGACAGTGATCTTCGGAGATTTCTCAATAAAGAGGCTCTATACCGGGAAGAAGAAGGGGAAGAAGAAGAGAAAGAAGAAGAGAAAAAGAAGTACAAGTGGAAAGAGGGGTATGTACTCTATGCAAAGAAAGAAAAGGCGGAACAGATCAAAGACACTGCACTAGGGAAACACCTCATAAAAGCTGGTTTCAAGTTCGCGCAGGATTACGTAGTCCTCATCAAAAAGGATGGTACAGTAGAACACTATCCGACGACATGGGAATGATCTTGTTCAATAGACGAGAGAAACTCCCGGTGCAATTCGTGCAGTAGTGCCAGTACCAAAGGCGATCGCACTCAATACTATGCTTCAGAGAGCGATCGCTCACCTCACCATGACGTGATAGCTTACCATCAGTAGAGTAGCTAGAAATAGAACTGGATGCGATCGCTCTCCGACGTGAAAATGGCAGTAATCGCGATCGCTACCTACAGAGGAGAGAAACTCCCGGTGCGATTTGTGCAGTAACACCAGTACCAAAGGCGATCGCACTTCCTACTAGGCTTCAGAGAGCGATCGCTCACCTCACCATAACGTAATAGCTTACCATCAGTCGAACAGCTAGAAATGGAACTGGATGCGATCGCACTAGCGTGAAAATGGAAGTATTGGCGATCGCTACCTACACAGGAGAGAAACTCCCGGTGTGATTCATACAGTAGCGCCAGTACCAAAGGCGATCACACTTCCTACTATCTTTAGAATAGTAGTAAACCAGTCCTAGTATACCCGATGGCTGTTGTCATTCCCGATGAAGTCCTAAACAGTGCTCAACTCTCCGATGCAGAGATGTTGCAAGAAATCGCCATTCTGCTATTTCAGCAGGAACGCCTAACATTAGCGCAAGCCAGTCGATTAGCCAATCTGCCCCGTTTGCACTTTCAAAAGCTGCTAGCCAGTCGTCAAATCCCTGTGCATTATGATGTGCCAGAATTAGAGGCTGAGGTGGCAATGATGCAGGAGATCGGCTATCTGTGACATTTGTCAGCTCTTGCGTCACCAATTACCAATTTAGCCGCGATCGCCCAGCTCGATCTACTCTACCAACTCTACGGCACAATTCTGATTCCACAAGCCGTTTACAAAGAACTGACACGATTTAATGTACCCGGAGCAGCAGAAGTCCAAACGCTCAGTTGGATAGAGACTGTAACGGTAATGAATCGGGAATTCGTCATTCAATTAGAATCGGAACTCGATTCAGGTGAAGCAGAGGCTATTGCACTGGCTGTCGAACGACAAGCCACTTTACTCATGTTGGATGAACGCCGGGGTGTACAGGTAGCGACACGCTATGGCTTGCGCGTACAAGGTGTTTTAGGTGTGCTACTTCGTGCCAAAGCACAAGGCTCAATCCCAGCCGTTCGTCCATTGTTAGATGCCTTAGTCAATGAAGCTGGTTTCTGGATAACCGATAATCTTTACCAACGGATTTTACAGATAGCTCAAGAGATGGAAACATTACCAGATGATGATGAACAGGAGTAACGTTGTCACTATGCCGAGTGAGCGATCGCGCTAGCGTGAAAATGGAAGTAATCGCGATCGCTATCTACAGAGGAGAGAAACTCCCGGTGCAATTCGTGCAGTAACACCAGTGCCAAACGCGATCGCTCCTTGAACCATTACGTGATAACCTGCCATCAGTGGAACAGCTCAAAACGGAACTGGATAAGACACAATCACCTCAATAAGCCTGATATAAAAGCATGGTTTGCTCACAGCATTCTAGTAGAATAGAACCACGCGATCGCGATGGGTCAGAATCTACCCAGAGGCTTCGCTCAAGACTAAGCTGTTGCATAACAAACACTCAAATTGTCACTGTGCCAAGTATAAACTAGGTTTTGGCTGGTAAGATTGCTGATAATTTTATCATCAATTAGCCTCAAATCAATGTATGACTCTACAATTTGAGTGGGATGACCAAAAAGCTAGCCTGAATCTCAAAAAACACGGCGTCAGTTTTGAAGACGATAAAGCTATCTTCAATGATCCACTGGCTTACATTTTCGAGGATGAATGGCACTCTGTTGGTGAGCGACGAGAAATCATTATTGGACACCAAAATAATCTACTTTTGCTCGTTTGCTTCACTGACAGGAGAACAAACCTTATCCGTATCATCAGCGCCCGTCTAGCCACTAAAAAGGAACGCAAAGACTATGAAAAATTCACAGGCTTCTGAATTTCCTGATAATGTAGATAACGATATGCTCCCGGACTATGACTTTGACTATAGCAAAGCTCACCCTAACCGTTTTGCGACTCAAACTGACAAATCTCCTGTGACAGTTACCCTTGATCCGGATGTGGCTCAGGTGTTCAAGACATCAGCAGCCGTTAACAATGCACTCCGGGCTTTACTGTCTGCAATTCCCAAGGCGACACAACTGGATGAGACACAATCACCTCAATAAGGCTGATATCAAAGCATAGCTTGCTCACAGCATCCTGGTAGTGGCGTGACACAGCTAAAATTGTGGGATAGATTTACGGTTAAATTGGGCGCACGTCGGTGCGCCCCTACAATTCTAATCCACCAAATAAGGTGTGCCATGCCAGTAGAATAGAATGCACGCGATCGCGACGAGCGAGTAAGCGGGGACTTATGGATAATTAGGATTACATTCATTCAGGAAATCAGGGTTTCAACAAATAAGCCGATTATCTGAATTGTCTTTGCTTGAACCCCTCAAACTTAAGTAATAGCTTTGGTAAGCTACGCTAACGCAAATTCTGTAAATTGACGCACGTCTGGCGGATGAAAACCTAAAACAATATCACTAGCAGGAACTCCTAAATTTAATAATTCATTGGCTATACCTACTTCTGTCCAATCTTCTTCGATCCAAATCTTATCATTTTTAATCTGAATATGAACAGTAATCCCCCGAACTCTTTTTTTTTGCCTCCAACCCGTTTGAAGCCAAAGATATTGATCTCGGCTTTCGTCGAAAGCCAGCAAACTTTCTAACCCAGCGCTAGGAGTTTGAGCCGCAAGTTGATGATAGTGAGTCAAAATTCTTTTAATTAAATCTCGATAGTGGTTCAGCTTATCCATTGGGTAACCTCCTCAGCTTCTATATTGACCACAATCAGAGCCACCTGATTTTGTTGAACAATCAACTGAATAGCGACTTGCAAAAAAAAGTTTTCATAAACATCCTGGCTAATTGCCAAATAGACTTGATAACTCGGATTAGTAACAGAGAGCAAGGTTCTATATATAATGTATTGTCCCCAAGCATTCTCTAAATCCCTAATCAAAGAGCGACCGATAAAACTCTTGATTTCAACAATAATTTCTTGTTGGTTTCTCTGGACTATAACTGTTCTGCCAGCCCCTAAATCGGCAAATAACTGGAGTTCTTCATATTTAATCGTGTAAGGGTCTGCTGTAATTGTCCAACCCTCCTTGACTAAAGCTGTTTTGACAACATTATGGTAAACATCTTTAGCAGGCATTAAGGAAAGGTAGAAATCAGGGTTAATCTGAATTATAGCGTGATTATACCGAATGAGCGATCGCTCACCTGACCATTAGGTGATAACCTGCCATCATAACCTCAAATCAATCAAGAAAAAATAAACACTGTAGGGGCGACCCGCCGCACACAATTCACACCGCCCAGTAGATTAATTCTATTGGGTCGCCCCCCGCCAGGTATTGGTCATTACTGACACCGCGTACCTAAAGGGGCTTTTTCAAGATAGGTTAATTCTCACACCACCATATTAGAGCAGCGACCATTGGTGTCAACTTAATTTCAAGAATTAACTGAACTGACTAGCGATCAAAGTTTAGATACCCCTAAATCCCCCTTGTTAAGGGGGACTTTGAATAATTTCTGCTTTCCCCCTGTTTCGGGAATTTCTGCTTCCCCCCTTTTTAAGCAGGGTTAGGGGGGATCTCTTATTACGTCAGAATTTCAGCCTTAAATTGACACCAATGAGCAGCGACTCGCCCCTACAACTGCGATAATCCTGGCAATCCTAACAATCACTACCGAATAATAATATCCACCTCAGAAACTCCCGATCGCTCGGCTTGCTGACAGCGTTCCTGATAAAATTGAACCACGCGATCGCGATCATCCCATTGCCACAGTTGAGTGAAAATCTGCTGCGCTTTGGTATACTCTTTCTCCACATACAGATGCACACCCCGTTCAAACTCCGTCCGAGTTTGTCGCTTCAATTCAATCAGTGGTGGCGGGTTACTATCAAACACCTCAAAGATAGCGATCGGTTGGCGTTTTCCTTTCACCGTCACTCGACCTAAGAAACGACAACTATAATGGTGAGCATTTGTCAACCCATTTAACGTTTCTTCGCTAATTAAAATCTCCACCCCAAAAATCTTAGTTAACCCCTCCAAACGCGAGGCTAAATTCACCGCATCCGAAATCACTGTTGTATCCATTCGCTGAGACTCTCCCACCGTTCCCAACATTAAACTCCCTGTATGCAAACCAATCCCAATTGCAATCGGTTCATACCCACAGGTTTGACGATGATCATTATACAAACTGACTTGCTTTTGCATCTCAATTGCCGCTTGTAATGCATCATCAGCCATCTGGGGAAATAATGCCATTACCGCATCGCCAATATATTTATCAATAAATCCACGATAATTGCGAATTACGGGACTCACACGACCTAAATATGAATTCAGAAAGTCAAAATTTGCTTTCGGTGATAATTGTTCCGACAAACTGGTAAACGAACGAATATCGGCAAATAAAATAGACATTTCTTTTTGCACCTGATCCCCTAATTGCACATCCACAATACTTTCTCGTTCCAAAAATTGCAGAAACTCATAAGGGACAAACCTTCCGTAAGCGGCATTGATTTTGGCTAAGCGGAGATGGGTTTTAATTCGGGCTAAAAGTTCATTCTTTAACACAGGCTTGGTTAAATAATCATTCGCGCCAACCGCAAACCCCTCCACTAAATCGGAAATCTGATTTTTCGCCGTTAACAAGACAATCGGTAGTTCATTGGGCAGAAATTGTTCCCGCAGTTTTTTACACAGTTCATACCCCGTCATTTGCGGCATCATTATATCCAGCAAAATTAGATCTGGTTTGAACCCTAAGCGAATCAACTCTAACGCTTCCAAAGCACTAGAGGCTTGAGTAATCGCATAATTTTGCAACGACAGATGATTAACAATTACCTGAAGATTCGTGGGTTCATCATCCACAATTAAAATGTGGAAGGTTCCCTCTGGAGTAACTGCCATCTCTTGAGCGATAATAATGCGATCTGGGCTGACGGTTCGCGACGGATAATCTTGCACTTTAGATAATTCAACAGAGGGTTTATCCTCAACTTTACCCTGAGATAAAGGCAGAGTAAAGGTAAATCGTGATCCCACTCCCACCGTAGACTCAACCTTAATTATCCCGCCGTGAAGTTCAACCAGTTGTTGAGTAATGGCTAAACCTAATCCCGTTCCTCCATAGTGGCGAGCAATGGAACCATCGGCTTGTTCAAACGATTCAAAAATGCGATCAATTTTGTCCGGTGGAATGCCAATTCCGGTGTCACTTACATGGATTTCTAGCATATCATTGACTGGCGTCGCTGAAACTTCAATGGTTCCCTGTTCCGTAAACTTAATCCCATTGCTGACTAAATTATATAAAATCTGTTGCACACGGTTTTCATCGGCATCAACCGGGGGAATCTCTGGATTAATGCTATTGACTAACTCGATCGTTTTCTTACCGACCAACGGTTGAGAAATGGTTAAAACAACATGGGTAACTTCTCTAATTCCGACTGGTTTAATATTCAGTTGTAGGTTATGGTGTTTGAGTTGCGAGAAATCCAGTAAATCATTAACAAGCTGGTGTAATCGTCTGCCACTGGAAACAATGAGCGACAAGTTAAACCGAGTCGCATCCGATAGGTTTCCTGTTACTCCATCAATCAATGATTCCGCAATGCCAATAATTCCATTCAAGGGAGTTTTTAGTTCATGGGACGTGTTCGCTAAAAATTCATCCTTAAGCTGATCGAGTCGTTGTAAGGCAGTATTTTTAGCTTCTAATTCTATGGCATAGTTTTGCAGCAAGTTACGCGCTTGAATAAATTGACGCTCTAACATAACCCCTAAGGTGAGAATAAAAATTAACGTTCCCCAAGGATAAAGTTTTTGATACCAGTTCACCCACTCTAGGCGATAAATTAAAATATCATTCATGGCAGATAGAGTAAGCAAACCAAACCCTAATGTAAAGAGTTTGGCTTCAACGTTACCCGTCAGAGAAATTTGCACCGACTTAGTTAAAATAATTATCGCACTGGCTAAAAACAAGAATTGAGCCACAGTGACGGTTTGACTCCAAGAAAAGGTGTGAGTGGTAACTAACGTTAACGCCGCTGCTGCATAAGCAAGATGAAGTTTCCAGAGATGGCGAATAATAGACTGGCATCTCATTTTAAACATTTCTTGAAAGAAAAGACAACCACTCACAGGAATCAGATAGAATGATGTATATTCCCAGAACCGTAATACCTCTAGATGATTGATAAAAACAGGGATAAAAAAAGACCGGGATAGGGTATATATACCGATCATCGTTGTTAAAACACCAAAGTAAAAGTATGATTTTTTTTCGGGGCGGCTTAAAGACAATCCCAGAATGATTAATCCCAACGCCAAAAATATAATACCGAGTAATGTATGGATTTGTTGTTGAAAGAAACGTTTAATTACAGCATGATGATCACCCAAAACAACGCGATCAAATAATCCGATATAAATTGAATCATTTTCTCCGACATACACCCGAAACAATAGAGTTTGATTCTGAAATCCTGACTCAAGTTGAACGAGTGGCAATTGATAGTCTGTTAGTCTGGCTTGTCCAGCCGCATTGAGTGACCATTGATTATAGAGATGTTGCTCTCCTAAATATACATCTAATAGATAAGGTACAGCGCCAAAATAGAGAGTTGGAGAGTGCCATTCTCCAGCGGGTAAAGGAACACGCAACCACAGAATCTGGACATTTTTATGGCTTGGTTTTTTAATTTTTCCGGGAAACTGAAATGACTGCCATTGTTCACGAGATATCTGATTCTGCGTCGCTTCTGAAAGCCTGGGTTGTTGTTGAGAAAAATTACCCCAATGATATTGCCATCCCTGAGTAATTTCTACCAGTGACGATGAAACTGGCGTGACTGGTGATTGGGCTGAACCAGATATCGTGTAGACGACTAGGCAACTGAATAGTGTTAAAAGAAATGCGCCTAGATAGGAAATTCGAGGTTTTTGAGGTAGCCGATGTGAGCGCAATTGCTCCCACCGTTGCTTTATCCATGCCCCCCTAGTCATAGTAGAGTCCCTGTTGTGATTGTTGCTATCCTATTTCTATTGTGAGGCAAGCTGACAGAGTTTGGCAGCATCCATACATCTGTGAATCTACTCTGGCGGAGTTGGTTGGCTTACCCGCCAATAAAATGGTCTTTATGCCACAATGGAGAGATAAGTAGGTGGGAACAATTACGGTTAACGGCTGAGATCGTCTTATGTCTTATGTAAGAGTTTGAAGTATATTTACAAAAGTTAATATAGTTGGATTGATTCCTACTAACTTTCTTACTCCAGGTTCTAGTTAACTAACCAATTTTTAGGAATTGACAAAATGTATCATTGATGCTTTTTGAATAAACTTTACAAAACTCCTCAACTTTTATGATTTTTTACCTATTTTAATTTTTATATTCGAGGAGTTATCCTGAACTATTAATAAGGGCGGGTTTTGTTTTTCCGTTATTGGTAACCAGCTAGGTTGAAGAAGGGCGGGTTTTGTTTTTCCGTTATTGGTAACCATCTAGGTTGAAGGGCAGGTTTTGTTTTTCCGTTATTGGTAACCATCTAGGTTGAAGAAGCGGGTTTTGTTTTTCCGTTATTGGTAACCATCTAGGTTGAAGGGCTAAACCCGCCCCTGCATCCGCCCCTACATCCGCCCTTACACCCGCACCGACAATATAACTATAACTCTTTATTGACGAATAACAAATGACGAATAACAAATGACAAATGACAAATTACCAAGTTGGCGGTAGTCTCAGACATGATGATCCTACCTATGTGGTGCGACAAGCAGACGCCAAACTTTATCAGGCGGTGAAAGCAGGTGAATTTTGTCATATTCTTAGCCCTCGACAAATGGGCAAATCCTCTCTCCTTGTCAGAACAAAGTATCGCTTGGAAGCCGAAGGATTCCGCTGTGGAGTTCTGGATATGACCACAATTGGTGGTGAATATACAACCCCTGTACAGTGGTATAAGGGCGTTGTCACCCAGTTATGGTTGGCATTTAATCTGCGGGGAAAAATTCATTTAAAATCGTGGTGGCAAGAGCGAGAAGATATCTCTTTTTTGCAACGATGCTGTCAGTTTATTGAGGAAGGATTACTCGGTGAATTCTCCAGTGAACGGTTGGTTATCTTCATGGATGAAATTGATCGAATTCTCAGCATTGATTTTCCCATTGATGATTTTTGGGCTTTAATTCGCTTTTGCTATAATCAACGTGCGATTAATCCTGACTACAATCGGATTGTCTTTGCTTTCTTTGGCGTCGCTGCACCCTCAGACTTAATTCGCGATCGCAGCCGTACTTCATTTAATATTGGTCAAGCCATAGAACTACAGGGGTTTAAACCGGAAGAAGTGCAACCCCTAATCCAAGGTTTAGCGGGAAAAATTAATACACCTGAGACGATTGTTAAAGCAATCTTGGCGTGGACATCGGGTCAGCCATTTCTTACCCAAAAGCTGTGTAAGTTAGTCTGGAAAGCGGCAGAAAATACAGAACAAGGGAGGCTAGTTATTCCTCCAGGTCAGGAATCCGAGTGGGTAGAAAACCTGGTGCGATCGCGCATCATTAATAACTGGGCGTCTCAGGATGATCCGGAACATTTGAGAACGATTCAGAATCGCATTCAAGGCAATGGTCAACGGACGGGTAGAATGCTGGGCATTTATCAGCAGGTGTTACAAGGCGTAGAAATTGAGGCAGATGATTCGCGAGAAACAACCGAACTTTTATTGTCGGGTTTGTTAGTTAAAAATCAGGGAATACTCCAGGTAAAAAATAGAATATACGAAGAAGTATTTAATCAAACCTGGGTAACCAAAAAATTAGTTTCCCTGCGTCCTTATGCTGACGCCTTCAACGCCTGGATTGCCGCAAAAAAACAGAATCAATCCCACCTCTTGCAAGGAGAGGCATTAAGAGAGGCATTAACCTGGTCTCAAGGGAAGAGTTTGAGTGATCTAGATTATCAGTTTTTAGCGGCGAGTCAAGAATTAAATCGACGGGATATTCAGAACGCCCTCAAAGCGATTGAAAAAGCCAATTCTCTGCTGTCATCGGCGACCAAGAAAGCTAAAACAGAACCAATCAGACATCGACTGTGGCGCGGATGGATTGGCGTGATCAGCTTTAGCACAACTATTCTGGTAATTCTGTTACGTTTAACAGGATTGTTGCAAGGTTTAGAATGGGATGTTTGGGACAAATTTTTTCGAGTTCGCCCCTTAGAACCCCCTGATCCACGGATTGTAATTGTCACCATTGATGAAAACGATATCACTCAAATTGGACAGTGGCCCCTCCCGGATGCGGTGTTTGCAGAGGCAATTACTCGATTAAAAGCGGATAATCCGCGTGTCATTGGTTTAGATGTATATCGAGATTTGCCTGTTGAACCCGGACATCAAGAATTAGTTGAGCTATTTCAGTCTACTCCCAATCTGATTGGTGCAGAGAAAGTTGTTGGTAATTCCGTGAATCCTCCTGCCACATTAAACGAGTTGGGGCAAGTCGGTTTTGTGGATATGGTATTAGATGCAGATCGCAAAGTTCGCCGAGGGTTAATATCCGTTAAACGCGGCGATAACCTTCACCTGAGTTTCAGCTTAAAACTAGCATTGCAGTATCTAGAAACCCAAGGAATTACACCTCAAACTCAAGCACAGCATCATTGGCAATTGGGTCAGGCAATTTTTTCACCGTTGGATAAAAATGATGGCGGCTATATTCGGGTTAATACTGGGGGTTATCAGATCCTATTAAACTATCGTGGCTCTTTAAAGGATTTTTACAACATCTCGCTTACCGATTTACTAGAGAATCAGATTCCCGTAGAAATAAAGCGTGATAATCGGTACAGTATTAAGTTGGCGGTTACAGTCTCCTCAGCGGGTGGCGTTGGGAATTGCGATCGCAGGCAGGTTTAGTATTAGTCGCCATTGCCTATAACGCCTTCTTACAGGGGTGGTGGATACCCGTGATTCCGCCAATCCTAGGATTAACTCTATCCGCGATCGCACTCTCCTGGTTTACCAGCAAGCAAATCGAGAAACTCCAACTCCGGCGCATTCTGGAGTTACTCGCCCAAGACTACTCCACATCTCCGGCGGCTGTACGGATTGCTCTAGAATATCTGAAAAAGTCAGAACGCGAAAGCAATCACGCCTTGATTGAAGAATGTCTCCCGAATAGGGAATAGAGAGATGGGGGAGTTAACTCAAAACTCTATCTTGCCTGTTCCCTGTTCCCTGTTCCCTGTTCCCTGTTCCCTGTAATTTCTTGAGATTCGACTCGCTCAATTACACCCGTTAAAGTTGGGTCATTGGGATCAAGCGACTGTTGACAAATTAAACTAATAGACCATTGATATGGCGTGTTTGTCTTTAGATCAGGCGCATCTTCTGGTAATAGAAAGCTAAACTCACTCCCGGTTTTTGGTAATGTGATGATTGTCTGGTAATCGTACTCTTCCTCAGCATCCTTTATACTAAAAAACACTTTCCGCGCTACTGTTTCCGGGATGTACAGTGAGAATGTAGGACGTGGGGCGATCGTTTCACTCTCAACTGGCATCAAAACCGAAAATCCTGGTGTACCTTCAGCCACCTCATCTTGGGTACAATGACCGCAATCACGAGTTCCTGCTCCTTTTGTATCACCCTCTGGACTGTCATCTCCAGGAGGTGTAAAAGGTTCATTATTATTCGGATCTGTCACAGCTTGAGTGTGGGCAACCAGACTAGGAACAATCGCCAATTCTAAAGATAGTGTGATGGACAATAGAATTAAAGCGAAACGCCAACTAAGCCACTTTACACTGAAAAAATGAAAGGGTTTCATGGGTCTAAAATTGATACAGGGGTCTAAAATCAATACAGTTGTTCTAGAGATAGACTCGTTTAAGTGACGGTCTATCCACCTGAATATTTAATTGTTTTTTTCGGCAATAGATTCCGAAATTGCTGTTACCCTATTTGTGGAGTTGTCTAAAACTTGTATTATAACATTTAGCCAAAATAGCATCCACCAAAAGGCAGAAGATAGAGGGACTGGCGGAGCTGGGGGAGATGAGGAAGATGAGGGAGATTGTGTAGGGGCGGGTTTTACCACTAACGTTTCGTTTTCACCCTGATATAACTAAACCCGCCCCGACCTGACCGTTCAATTATCACAAATGACAAATGACAAATGACAAATGACAAATGACTTATAACCAATTGCCAAGCAAAATAAAGGGTGCTTATCCCAGGTGAGGATAAACGTGTCTTCCGGGTTAGAACTAAATTGACCATGGGTAGCCAGGTGAACCACACTCACCGGAAGTGTGTTAATTTTGTTCTCTAAGGCAGTGCTGGTAAAGGCTTGATTGAACAGAACAGTTGATTCACCGCTAGAGCTAAGGATTCAGCGCGGATGTCATTTAATGCTTTAGCTTGAGCAATGGTTTTGGCGAGGAGTTGAGCGATGTCTTGTGATGTGATCAGTTCTGGAGAATACCCGGCTGGATTGTCTAGGAGTTCGATTAAACTTTCTGCCCAATTCACCTGAGCATAGATAGCATATCGACTGGGAGATAATTGGGAGAGATTGTGCTGAATTGGAGTAAATAAATCTTGTGCTTGATTAAACTGCTGTTGATGAATCAGTAACTTAAATTGGTTGAGTTGGGCTTCGAGTTGGTTTAAGGGAGCGGTTGCCGTTTTTGCGGCGTTATGGTAATAATTTATCGCGGCATCCCGATCGCCTAAAGATCGTGCCACATTACCCAGATTCAAGAAAGCGGCGCTGATATCGGCGGGGGAATTGAGGGTTTGGGCGATCGCTAAACTCTGGTTAAGCACGTTTTGGGCATCATCTAATTCTCCAATCGCTTGCCAAACCATCCCCAAGCTGCGTAATCCGGTGGCTTTAATTAGCGAATCCGGCTGTAGCGTGAGGGCTTGCTGCACCCGTTCTAAGACTTGTTGCGATCGCCGAAACATACCTAAGCTTTGCAAGGCTTGCGCCTGATTGATTTGACACCCTAAGACGCCAATAGCATCATCAGCTTGGGAGTAGGCTGTCTCGGCGGCTTTCCAGGTGTGCAACGCAACTTCCGATTGTCCGGTTGCCAATTGCAGACTGCCTTTGGTATTTAATACTTGTGCTAAGAGTGCGGGATCAGTGGGAGTAGGGAGGATAGTCAGACTTTCTTCAATCGATTCTTTTGCCTGTTCCCACTGTCCCAGATGTTGATAGGCAAGGGACAGATAATTTAAGCTGATTGCCTGGTTAATGCGATCGCCTGCTTGTTGGTAAACCTGTTCCGCTTCTTGCCAAACCCTTACTGCATCAGCAAAGCGTCCCCGATCATAGTCAATTTTACCTTGACTCAATCGGCTTACTGGATCAAGGGATTGAGCCAGATGAGACTCCTGTTGTATGATATCCGGCTGAGGGAGAGTTGAGACATGTCCCAGGGCGACAGGAGAGGCGATTACCCCCACAACGGTTAACCAGGCTAATCCTAAAAATAGTAGTCGTTTCCTAGCACGTCTTCCCAACCCTTTCATGATCGGCATCCTGAATTTAATGTTTTTGCTAAGTAGGTTGGTGGAAATAAACTTAACTAGATTAAGTTATGTAAACAAACCTCAAACCCTTACTGTTCCCTGTTCCCTGTTCCCTAATCTCCACCGCTAACTTTAATTGTGTCCACCTACTTAATGATCTACAAAGCTGCTCAAGTATTTTCGCCACGCGGCACTAGAGCTTCATGGTATGTAAATTCGTCTTGCACCCAAATAGTTCTCAGCATAAAGGGAAATCTCAACCAGTCGATTGACGCAATGCTCTCGATATTCAGAGTCAATCACGCGCTCAACGTTGCCAATCGTAACCACAGGCAAAGAATCAAGTGTATTTTCTTCACGTATCACTTGTTCTAGTGAATCCTTGCCTTTCATGCTTCGATTCGCTGTTATTAAAATCATCTGATTGGCTTATGCGACTCGCCAAACTGTTCTATCGCTGCTATCAATGTCTAGTGCTATCTCTTCAAACGTAACAAAGCGAATCGCCACCAAATCAAGCCAACCTTCATGTTCAATAACATTCAATAAAAGCTGTGCCTGTCCCCTAATATTGTGGTCAATCAGAAAGTTCATGACTTAGATTCAAGTCTGGCTTTCGCGGCTTGAAGCTTTGCCCAGGCTGTTTCTTGACCTGGTGGCGGTGGTAGTTTGGCAATTTGAGCAAAGCATTCACGATTTTGCTTTTCCCAGTACTGTCGAATTTCTTCGTCATTTTTCACAACCATTTGATATTCGGTTTCAACTTCAGCCCTATTGGTTTCGATGTAGGACATGACTGCCTCAAATTGTTCATCCGTAATTTGGGGAAAATGCTGTCGGATGAGTGATCGCGCATATCCCCCATAAATATAGTCCATAAATTGGTACACTGTGATGCGAGTTCCTGCGATTACAAGTCCTCGTTCTGTACGGATAACTTTTTTGGGTTGATTGGATACTGAAGCCATATTTACAGCCCTTTATAATCTATTTTTATCGTACCTTATTATTACGATTGTTGTCTAAGCTAGCTACATCGTTCATTGTGTACTATTAATTGCCACAGCTACGAAAATCCATGCCAATATTCACTCGTTTTCCCCGATACGGTTCAGCCGTAAGAATAACTGTGCCATTCTTGTCAACAACCCAGCCTTGGGCTTCAATTAAAGGTTGAGTATCAGTTTGGGATAGCTGAGAATTAGTAGGAGTTGAGGATGGCGAATTCTGACGGGATAACCCTCGCGTATCTTCCCAAATTGCCCGTCCAGACAGGTATTGACTGGGAGAATGGGGAATTCCACCGCGTCCCGTGACTACAAAGCGATCGCCTGTATCCGCCGGACAGCCGGAAACGATTTGCCCAGACGGATCAGAGAAAGTTGAGGGCAGTTCAATTAACCCTCGTGAGGGATCAATATTCGGCGTATTAATCACAATGGGACCGTCAATTCCTAATTCTGAACTGGCAGTAATATCACTTTTTGGGGTTAATTTTTCACTCACTTGTAACCCCAAAATCAGTTGGGTAGTAATCGTAATACTACCACCATTTCCCTCAAATGCATTCGCCGTAATATCACTATTTTCCGACAGCACCCCCACAATAAAATTAGCATCAACTGTTAGATCTCCCCCATTACCACCGCCACTGGCTTCGGTTCCTGCGCGGGTGGACAGTTGACTATTATTTCGCAAGATAAACGTCTCAGCTACCTTGAGGTTGATATTCCCTCCTTCCCCTGATAAACTCGTTGCTGTAATTGACCCTTTATCTAAGAAAAGAGAGCGGACATCAATATTGATATCGCCAGCATTACCTGTCCCTGTAGCACTCACCGACACCGCCGCGCGATCGCGAATATTTAATTCACTCGTGGGACTATTAATATTAATATCTCCCCCATCACCAGATGCGGCTTGAGTCGAAGAGGCAAATAAACCTGTACCGATGAGAGTCCCTTCATTCGTGGGGTCAGACAATTCAATTAATTCCGACACATTTACATTTAAATCCCCGGCTTGTCCAGAATCAAAGGTGGTGGTTAATACCTGCGATCCCCCGCGTGCCATAAGCCGAGGAGAAGTTAGGGTAACATTGCCCGATTCCGCCTGATCAAAGGTTCCTGCACCTAACAAAGAATTGTCTAATTCGATCCGATTTGTGGCATCAATCTGAAGATTTCCCCCCCTACCTTGATTGAGAGTGGTGGTAGCAATCAATCCACCATCACGGGCAATAAAATTGGGGGTTTCAATGAAGACATTACCCGCTGCTCCTTCTCCATCTGTAACCGTGACAATTCCTTGACTAAAATTATCCAGGGTAAGCGTATCGGCAAACGCCGGACGCACAAATTGCTCTTGCAACGCCTCAAATCCTGCCCCCCTGACTTCCAGGGATTCGGAAGCGCGAATCCGAATATCCCCACCATTTCCAGAACCCGATGTCGAGGCATTAATTCGACCGTTATCAAGGCGTAAACTCTCTAAATTAAGTCGAATATTACCCCCATCCCCGAAACCACGGGTTGCTGATGTAATCTCTCCACCTTGTTGGACAATCAATTCTTGGCTAGTAATCTCTACATCGCCAGCATTACCTGATTCATTCGGTGAAAATAAATCCGTGGCAATGGAACTGGGAAAACTGCCATTTGCCGACCTGCCAATCACTTCAATTTTAATCGTCAATTGTCCCCCATTGCCATCTGCTCCGGTATTTCCGAGGACGCCAGCACCATTACGAATGCTCAAATTACGCACATCTAAGGTTAAGTCTCCAGCATTTCCATCACTCCCCGTAGACGTGCTAATCAAAGCTCCATCGGTAAGAGAGACGTTCTCCGCCGTCAGGGTTAAATCCCCAGCATCTTCACCTAAAGTTCCCGTACCGATACCGCCCTCTCCTTGTAAAAAAACATCTGTTGCATTGACGGTTAAATCTCCCCCCTCACCCTGGTTGACAAAGGTAGTAATTCCACCACCGTCGCGAATGGATAACCGCCCGGTATTAATTGTTAAGTTGCCAGAGTTCCCACTACCTAAAGCTGATGTGGAGATTCCTGTATCTCCTTGTAAGGGGATTTGAGCCAATTCAACAGGATTGGGATTAAACGCACCGGGTTGATTTCCAATGATTTCGATAGACTCCGTGGCATTAATCGTGACATTTCCGGCATTACCACTGTTGCTTGGATCAGTATTAGAACCAACCCCCACGGGGAATTCAATTGTTGTCTCCGGATCTTTGATAATCGTTAACCGACGGGTATTTAAGATGACATCTCCGGCATTAGCAGCACCAGACTCAGCAAAAGTACCACACTCACACTAATGTTCCCGCTAGCATCAAGGGAAATATCTCCGGCTTGATTAGTACCTTGGCTTACCAGAGCCGCCGTAGTGGTGATTGCCCCCTTTTCACTTTTGAGGGTAATATTCCCCCCAGCTATTTCTCCACTTGAATCGATATTCCCATTCACACTAAGATTCTCACTCGCCTCAACAGAGATATCACCAGCTTGATTGATACCTTGGCTAACCAGAGCCGCCGTGGTTGCGATCGCTCCATTTTCACTTCTCAGGGTAATATCCCCCCCGATTTCTCCCCTTGAGTTAATATTCCGGTTAACACTCACATCTGCGATCGCATGAAGTGAGATATCACCCGCTTGATTGCTACCCTCGCTAACCAGAGGTGCCGTAGTTGCGATCGCGCCATTTTCACTGTTGAGGGTAATGTTCCCGCCGATTTCTCCCCTTGAGGCTATATTCCGGTTAACACTCAGATCCCCGATCGCATTGAGTGAGATATCTCCAGCTTGATCCTGGGAATTGGCAATAATAGTTTCCATCGTAGTTAGGGTTTCGGCGGCATCAACAGAAATCGTTCCGGCTTGAGTGATACCCTCACTCACCAGAGACGCCGTAGTTGCGATCGCGCCTTTTTCGCTATTCAGGGTAATGTTACCCCCGATTTCTCCCCTTGAACTGATATTCCCATTAATATCAAGGTTTTCGCTAGCATCAACAGAGATATCACCAGCTTGATTTCTGCTCTCGCTGATCAGCATGGCGGAGGTAGCGATCGCCCCATTTTCACTTCTCAGGGTAATATTCCCGCCTATGCCTTCAGTTGAGGTTGAGAGGATATTCTGATTAACACTCAGATCACCGCTAGCCTCCAGTAAAACTTCACCCCCTTGATTAATCCCATCGCTAGTCACAAAATCCGTGGTAGCGATCGCCCCGTTTTCGCTTTTAATGGTGATATTACCGCCATTGTTCGCTACAACATTCCCGTTAATTGTTCTCCCCTGCACCGACACTTAAATTCCCCTGATTCCGAATCTCGGCTTGCTGTTGGCGCAGGGCGTCTAAAAATAAGACACCCGGTTGAATCGCCAACAATTGACTGTCTTGGGGATTAGTCGCCCGAAACACACCATCGTTTCCCAACTGAATCCCATCAGCGGTACTCGCCACAAAAGAACCCGCAACATCTAATTGGGCATCGACACCAAAAAGAATGCCATTGGGATTGAGTAAAAAGAGGTTGGCATTTCCATCAACGCCTAAAGTGCCGAAGATATTTGATCGGTGATCACCTGTAACCCGCGTTAGGATATTGGCAATGCCCTCCGGATTGGCAAAGTAAACCTGTTGGTCTACATTAACATTAAACTCACTAAAACTATGGAACAAGTTACTCCCACGCTTTGCGCCACCTTCGATTAAGTCTCGCACAGCTTGAGGAGTAACGATAGAGTTTTCGGAGTCTAACGTCTTATCTGGAACTAATTGAGCCTGAACTGCTAGTCAGAACACCTCTGGAACAGGTTCCTCTGCTGTTATAGCAGTAGACACATCGATTAGGACTTTCCGAACTGTGCTAGAGGCGCTTCAAAAGCGCGTCTCTAGATAAATGATCTGTCCTAACCGTCTTGGCGATTACTATACTCGCTGTCTGAGTCTTGACACTTGATGATGCGATCGCGAAAATAGTACCGATACAAATCACAACTTAGCCTCACCTGGTTTCCCTCAAGACTGACCAGTCCCATTCGGATTATCAATTTCGGCTAAAATATATTCTCGAATATAGAGAGCGCAACTCATCTTACTACCCAAATCCTCATCCCAATAGTCATTGAGTCTCGATTTTAATTTTAATTGGCGAGTCAAGCAGCTTGTCTGATCCGATGGTAAAATAAGCGGGTTGGATGAGGCATGGAGGTCATCTAAACGCTCAGAACTAGCTATTTCTCTCGATGAAAGAGTGTTATTAATAACAGATTTTAATTGGGGTTTATGTTGAGCCAGCAGTTGCCGTTCTAGCACAGAGTGAATAGTCTTCTTTGTTACTCTTTCTCCTAGTCCTTGGGAAAGCATTCTCCATAACTGAGGCGCAACCGAATTTCCCAGATGTGAATTTATCACAGATAGTGGCACGGTGTTTAGAAATTGCCTATCAACGCAATACCAGCGCAGCTATTCGCGACTTGAGGCAGCAGTTGGGACATTGACATCCTCCCCCGGCTGAAAGCGCTGGGGATTCCCTACTAATTTTATCACTATGGAGAACAGAAGTTAAGTTCATAAATTAATTGACCGAATTATTGTTGGGCTTGGTTTTTAGCCGTCCCTTTTACAGCTATTGGACAGTGTTTTAATTCCGGAATTCATACCTTTATAGCGTAGGGTGGGCATTGCCCACCAGCCTTAATTCAACCCAATTCCCCTAACGCCCCTCGACGAATAATTTCCGTCACTTCCGTTGCCATCCTAGCATCCAATTCCACCACCTCACGCTTCGCATCCCTGGGTTCTAACTGCTTTGCCCCCTTTAATGCCATGCTAAACGTCACCAACTCTGGCACACCCGTTACACTCGGTTGAATAAACTGAACCAGTGCCACATAAACCGCTTCCGCCCGATTCCGAATCTGAGTGACACCATTCCCCAGTTTAGAAATAATCACCGGAGAACTAATTTTATCCTGTAAATCTAGTGCCTCTAATGCCACATCCGTTAAACGTGCCGCATCTGCACCCATCGCCCGAATCACTGATTCTAAACTATGCCATTGGACACCGGGTAAGCGTGAAGCTTGGGGGATGTGATAATGCCAACCCAACATCGAGATCATGCGGGTTAAAGAATATGCGGTAATCGTATTTTCGCCACGATGTCGTTCCGAGACACCTTTGAGAATAACATTTCGGGGACGCCACCATCCTTGAGGCGGTTGCGTTGATAATTCTGGTTCTGGGATAAAAGGTTCTTCCCCATATCGTCCGGTAAAAATTAAGTCTTGATTTCCAGTCATACTTTTTAGCCAAGTCTCTAACTCGGCGGGTGTGGAAAATTGCTTTAACATTGCGGCTAGGGAGTTGGATGAAGCAATGCGATAGTCGTAGGATAGAATGTCTCTAAGCACATCATGAAACGAGAGTTCTCGGTATTGTCCACTTAAATCTCTGCCTCGAATCAGGCAGGTATCAATATCTATTTGAAAGGCGTTGGTATTGCTGCGAGAGACGACATTGAGAATGGGAATAATTTTACTACTACTCCAAAACTCCGTTTTACTCAGGGCATTTCTGCCTAGCCATTTGGTTTTGAAGTCTCCGTTGACAAAACTGCCCACACAAAGACAAGCTTCGGTAATCTCTGGATGCAAAAAGCTTAAGCCTTGGTCATCAATCTCTGGCAGTTGTCCTACTGGGGGGAAAGCTTTGAAGTGGGTTGTATCTTTAGTTACAGAAACCAAGGTTTTGCCATCAGCCTTCTGCATCAAACGGGCAGCATAATCTTTAAGTTGGGTTTGATAAGGAGAGGTGTTAATTCCTTTATAAAATAGGGCAGGTTTGTCAACGCTTCCTTTAACGGATTCTTTTAAAAAGGTCTGATAAATCGTATCTTTATTTTTGTCTTTGAGCGAGGGAAGAGGTTTGGGTTTTTCCGGCAGGAGCTTTTGCGCCCAGCCTTTGCCAAACTTCTTACTCTCCATGTTATTCAGGTAAACCGATTGACAGAACTCAGTTATTGCTTGTTCTGTCCGCTGACCATAATCACCATCTAGCCAGGAACCACCGGGGTAAAATCCTAAGCAATTCAGTTGGGTTTGGATTTGCTTGACTAATTCTGGGTCTGTCTTCAGGGTATCTAAGTGAATTTCAATATCGTGATGGATAATATCGGTGAGTTTCATGGGTTGATTGATTGATTTATTTAATTTAACGATGAATTATTATAACCTAAGTTGCTAACGTCTTTAAGCAGTCATCCTGTAGGGTGCGTTAGGCGCTTGCTTGGATTAATGTGAAAAATAACTTAGGATTTGTGCGCCGTAACGCACCGTTCCCAGTTATCTGAAAAAAATAAAAAAAAAAAGGAGAAAAGCTTTTGGCATTCTCCTTTTCCACTATTTGATTTATTCGGTTAAGTGACAATAACCTGATTGTCTTCTATCGATAACAGCCACCGCAACGACTACCACCATAGCAGCTGCTGCATGGATTGTAACTGCTAAACTGAGGACGATAAACACCGCAACAACTACCAGATGGGCAAGGGGGGCGAGTACAGCCTCCACCTGTTGAAACTGTTGGGTTGGCGACCATTTTAATTTAACCCTCCTTACAAAACACCGAGAGACTCATCGAGAATAATGGATTAAAGGTTCAGTTGTAAATATAGAAAAGTTGGTAAAAATTCAGTAGTTTTTCTCGCCGAACAATACAGATGCTTAAAATGGTCTTTTTGTCAATACATAAAAACTGTGGAGTTTTTGAGGCGCATCGCTTCAGCTCGATGTCAGTTGAAGTAGCCCTGCCCCTCTCTCCAGCCTGGGAGAGGGGAGCCATGTTCCAGACGCTTGCCGACTCTACAGGATTTTGGCTTAGAAAACAGGTAACTCTAATATAAATCCAGGTAAGATATCCTCTCCGGATAAACTGGCGGGTAATTGGACAATCTCAACCGTCTGATTCTGACGATAAACTTCGACTTGTTGGGCTTGGGGATTAATTAACCAGCCTAATTGTAAACCACTATTAAGATACTCCTGCATTTTTTCTTGTAAGTCGGATAAGGAATCGGTGCGAGAACGGAGTTCAATCACAAAATCTGGACAAATTGGCGGAAATTTTTCTTGTTCTTCGGGAGTTAGGGATTCCCAGCGTTGGTTTGTTATCCAAGCCACATCGGGAGAACGCTTTCCACCGTTGGGTAAGCGAAAGATGGTTGATGAACTAAAGACCTTTCCTAGTTGAGTTTGGCGATTCCACAGGTTTACGTCGGTAATTAAATCGGATTCTCGATTGCCACTCACTCCACCAACGGGAGGCATAATCAGTAATTCTCCTTTAGCTGTTTGTTCCAGTTTCCACGTTTCATTAGCTTGGCAGAGTTGATAAAATTGCTCATCGCTTAAGCCAACGTGTTTTAAGTTTAAAATTACGGGTGATAAATTGTTCATGGGATATAAGGATTTTCAATTTAGCACGGCTTTGTATAGGACGACTCGCGATCGCGCTTTTTATTCTCGGTTTAAATCTTAGCATTTCTGTCTGGTTATCCCAACCGACTCGAACAACTTGATGTCTTTTCCGTAATTCTAATCTATTAACTTAGGTGTGCCACATCACTACTTTGATTGCCCATTTTCTTGAGATCTGAGATAGGTTTCGATCGCGTCACTCGCTGCCTTGACTCCATTTTCTTGCTGTACCCGCTTTCCCACCTCCGCCGCTTTGATCCCATAACTCGGCTCAAATAAAAGTTGCTTAAGTTCAGCCATTAATGTAGTCGCACTATATTCATGTCGGGCAAGAGTACGCGCCACCCCTAAACGCACTAACCGCATCGCATTATCGGGTTGATCATGGGCATAAGGTACCACCAACATGGGACGCCCCGATCGCAAAGCTTGTCCAGTGGTGCCAACTCCGCCATGATGCACAATCACCGCCGCACGGGGAAAAATTTCCGAGTGGGGTGCATAGTCAACCACAATCACGCCTTCCGGTAACTGGTTTAACGGTAGGTTGGGGACTCCCTTGCCCACCAGTAACACCGCCCGGTATCCTAACTGTTGAGCCGCGATCGCACCTTCTAAATAGAAGTTTCCGGGTGTCCATACCATCAGCGAACCCAAGGTAAATATAATCGGAGGAGATCCAGAGTCAAGAAACCTTGCCAATTCTGGAGACAAATTCTCTGCCCGTGCGCGATCGTAAAAAGGAAACCCCGTCACCTGAGTTTGGGGACACCAATCCGGTTGCGGTTTGGCTAGCTTTGAAGAAAATAACGCCAGTACCAAATCCGGCGAATGTTGACCTTCAAACACCGGATCACAACTGGGTGGTAACCCCAATTCCCCCCGCAATTGACGTATCGGCGCACTCCACAACCGGGCTTGCCAACGAAATTGGCGCAGGCGGGCGTCATTGGCGACAACGGCTAAGGCTTGTTCATAAGGGGAGATGGTTGTAGTGGAAAGGGTTTGGGAATCGTAAGCCGACATAAATAGGATCGGGGAGAGAACCGTTGACACCCAAGGAATCCCTGTTTTTGCTGCAACCAATGATCCAGCAAAGGTTAAGTGGTGAGTCAGCAGTAAATCCGCATCCTGCACCGCCTCCAGTAACGCCTTGTATGTCGCCCTCAGATGGGGCATTAATAGATAACAGATCGTATATTCACTTTCCCGACGGGATTCTGAGAGCATGCCGATAAACTCCCCATCCTGCTGCATATCGATCGCACTATCGAATCGAACCGGATGAAATCCAATCCCCTCGGCTTCAATCTTGTAGCGATACAGCTCACTTGTGGCAATAACAGCACGATGTCCCCGTGCTTGCAACTCTAGTGCGATCGCCATATAGGGATGAATATCGCCAAAGGAACCGTAGGCTGTTAAAACAATATGTTTATTGGTCATTTGTCATTTGTCATTTGTCATTTGTTATTTGTTAGGGAATAGGAAATAGGGAACAGGGAATAGGGAAAAGTGTAAGGTAGAGTTTTGAGTTAACTCACGACTTCCCCATATTCCTCATCTCCCTCATCTCCCTCATCTCCCCCAGCTTCCAGACGTAGCATGAGGAGTCTCTACATTGCTCCCAGACGTAGCATGAGGAGTCTCTACATTGCTCCCCCATCTCCTAACATCCCTGCATAATCTTGACAACTGTTAGTGGTAGGATTATTTTTTAGCCTATCATTAGCGTGCTGCAAATGAAGCCTGTTAATTTTCCTCTCTAATCTCCCAAAACATGTAGCTATCTAGTTACTTGAATTTATCTGAACGGGGCAAAAGAACCGATTGATCACCTGCAATTTCGCAGTTCTTGGGCGATAATTGGTTAAACGGGTGCTGCACCAGGAACGGCAACAGAAAAGTTGTCTGACGAGGCGGCGGTTACTTGTTCGCGGGAGATTACAGCGACAAAGGTGAGTGTTTCCAGTTTTACCATCGCCGCGACATCGGCGGGGAATAATTGGGGTAACATGGCTCAAGTTACCTGTAATGGCGAACTCATTCCCCTAGCGGAAGGATATCAGCGCGGTTTGAATGTTGTCGTTTTAGATCCATCCAATGGGCGTCAAGTTCAGAGTCGATCCTTTGATGTCTATGCTGATCCCGCTAACGCCGATGCCTTTGCTGACTGGATAGAGACTATACCACAAGGTCGGGTGGTTGCGATCGCGGCGAAAGATGACGCCAGCTTTAATCTCTCGGATCGCGCCAAAATCGCCTGTAAATCTATTGGTAGTACTCAAATTGACCGTCTTCAATTTAGAGGATCTTGGGCAATTGTCGGGGTCAAAGGTGCTTCTGGGGGTGCAGTTATCGAAAATTTGAATAATTTTGGCTCAGTTTCTGTCAACGCCTGGTTTCCGGTGCTGGAATCTCCCCCAGTTACTCCATCCGTGGCTCAACCTGTGGCTGAATTGATAGAATCCTCCGAATCAGGCTCAAGGAAAAAGAAACAAGTAATCATTATCGGACTTTGGCTGGCTATTATCGTTATCGTTGTCATCGGGGCTATTTTAATTAATAAGGACTAAGACGAATATTTCTGAACCGACGCTCTAGAGGAAAATTGTTAATGTTAGGACTATTCTTATTTCTCGTATTTTTAACCTTCTTCAGTTTGTTATTGTATGATCCCAAAAAATTCCCAATTCTCAAGCTGAAACGTACACCCCGCCAAGTTTTACTGCCTCACCCTCCTATCCCTAAATCTTCGCCGCCAACGGTATCTGATATTGATTCAGGAAGTCGTAAGGCGATTGCCACAACCTTATCGGATCTCGCCCAATTGCAGGCGGCGCAGGAACCTAAGGAACAACGTCTCGTCGCCGATTCCTCTAAGTTTAATCAAACCATTATCAACGAGGCATTACAGGGTTCGCGAGACGCCATTTTTGTTAAAATTAAGGAATTTATCCAAGCCCAGTGTCAAGTCTCTGGTGCTTATACTCCCCTCTATGAGCTATTAAGTGATTATCCCTTTCGCGTCGGAAAAATGTTACGCCCAACGATGTGTATTAGTGTCGCTCGGGCGGTGGGAGGAATGGGACATTCGGCATTAACTGCTGCCGCCGCATTGGAACTGTATCACAATGCGTTCTTGATTCACGATGATATCGAAGATGAGTCGGAGTCTCGACGGGGAAAGGGAACTTTACACCAAATGATTGGTATTCCCCGTGCCATTAATGTGGGGGATGCGACGAATGTTTTAGCGGTGGGATTGCTGCTGGAAAACTTATCGGTGCTGGGGGTATCCAAGGCGCTGAATATTTTACATGAAATTGAGTTCATGGCGCGGCAATCTGTGGAAGGACAGGCAATGGAATTGGATTGGGTTGCCACGAATCCCTCCCATCTGAGTGACCAAGATTATTTTACCATGTGCGTGAAAAAGACCTGCTGGTATTCCTTTATTACACCTTGTCGGATTGGTCTAATTGTCGGACATCCTGCCTCAAGTGTTGAGGATTTAGTCGAACCTTTAGCCGGGTTGACGCGGTTTGGCATGATTTTAGGGATCGCCTTTCAAATCCAAGATGATTTGTTGAATCTCCAGGGGGAAATGGAATCTTATGGCAAAGAAATTGGTGGCGATATCTATGAGGGCAAACGCACGTTGATGCTGAACCATGTTTTAGCCAACAGTAAACAGGAAGCGGAGAAAATGCGGGAAATTCTCGCTCTACCTCGCACCCAAAAACACCCGGATCATGTTGCCTTTATTATGGAGCAAATGCAGCGATGCGGCAGTATTGAACATGGTTGGAGCGTGGCGCGATCGCTTGCCCAAAAAGCGGCAGATATCTTTGATTCATTGGAATTTTTGTTCCCAGAAACGCCACGGCGACCAGGAGAACAATGGGTTTCTCCAGTTCATGACCGTCGATTTCTTAAGGAGTTGATTAATTATGTCATTTATCGAAGTAATTAGGTGGGAATCGTCATTTGTCATTTGTTATTCGTTATGGGTTTTTGATGTATAGATGAATCATCAAAAAAATGCTGGCAAAAATATTAAGTTTTTCAAAAAATAGATGATTTTGAGTAGAAGTGAATAGAGTTAGATTAAAATAATAGAATCCTCAGGTTTAGGATGGTTGTCAAGTCCATCATGGTTCAGGAAAATTGACAAGTTCACCACTCAAAAAAACGAATAAGGAGTGAATAAAATGGCTCACATTAAAGTCGAAAGTGTCGATCTAAACCACTGGCAAGAAGAATCTTATGAAAAAGGTGCAGGCAAATGGGATATATCCCGAAATGGACAAGAAGTAATCCAGAAAAAGAATGGTAAACCTACGTTATTTTATAGTCCATTTAATGTTTTTAATACCAAAGTTACAGGAAAAATAAGCGTCGGCAATACAGGTGATGATGATTTTATTGGATTTGCCCTAGGATTCCAACCCGGGGACACCACCAATAGTTCCGCTAAATATCTGCTCGTCGATTGGAGGAAGGGTCAGCAGAAACGGTGGGGAGCACTTGCCAAAACAGGATTAGCAGTATCCTTAATTAATGGAGTTCCTAAAGATCAAGCTGAATTCTGGGGTCATACAGGTAAAGTGACTGAACTGGCACGGGGAAAAACCTTGGGCAACAAGGGATGGCAAAAAAATGTCGAACATACCTTTGACTTTGTTTATACAAAAACCAATCTACAAGTCTCGGTGAATGGCAGTTTAGAAATTGATATTGATGGTGATTTTAGTGAAGGACGGATTGCGTTCTATAACTTCTCCCAAAATAATGTCACCTATAAAGCCTTTGAGAAAAAAATACTCCCCTCCGGTCAATTGCAAGTTCATGCTAGTTCTGAACAAGGGGTAGAATTCCAGAATCCAATGGATACTGATGCAAAAATTAAAGTGACCCCTTCTGGCATCTGGTCGGTGAAAGACGGAGTAGATATTACCGCCGCAGGACAGCCAGGAGCCTATCTGCTGAGTCATGTTACTTATACTCACAATACTCCTTATGCACTGGTTGCTGTGGATAAACGAAGTGGTGAAGTTATTGAAGAAATAGGCAGTGCGAAGACTCTCAGTCTCAAAGCAGGTCAAACGGTAATCTTCAAAATGAATGATGAGCCAGGATGGTATTGGGATAATAAAGGGTGTATCACTGTGGATTGGATGGTTCTGGATTAATTATTTTGACTCTTGAGCAATTCAATGTAGAGGCGTGCTAGGGCGCGTCTCTATTCACATACAGCGCTTTTTCTGTAATAAAGTACAGTCGATCAAAGTCCCCCTTCAGATCCCCCTTCCGTCCCCCTTTTAGATCCCCCTTCCGTCCCCCTTAAAAAGGCAGGGCTAATTCATTGTGATGAGAGAAAATTAGGGCAACCAGGACTAT
>NZ_JBKHHI010000022.1:0-28704 GCF_046539235.1 Coleofasciculus sp. | reverse complement strand
TGCAAACCCCCAAATTGATTCGCGATCGCATGGAGTAGTCGTTTGGTTGCGATCGCGCTTTCCTTGTGTTATATATCTTTATGCTCAAGGGCGGGTTGGGTTGAATTCTTATCGGTGAATATCTGAATTGAATGGCTAAACCCGCCCCGACAATTTGTAATTCCTGCCTAAATCACTCTATTGTATTCCAATTGTGAAACGTTTTCAGCAAAGCATAAAAATACTCACGATCCGAGGTTATCGCTTTTCTCGCTATCCGAAACAAATCCTGATTCTCCTGGCTACAGTCAGTCTGATTTGTACCCAAGTTGTCGCTCAAGATGTCCCCATTTATAGCCCCAGGGATATCTTTCATCCGGTTATTGCGGAAAATGGCATGGTTTCCTCTCAAGAAAGCTATGCTACAGAAGCAGGTTTAGCGGTATTAAAAGAGGGCGGAAATGCTATTGATGCTGCTGTAACCATGGGATTTACGATGGCGGTTACTTTACCCAGTGCGGGAAATATTGGTGGCGGTGGATTTATGGTTGTCCATTTAGCTGATGAAAATAAAACCATTGCCATTGATTATCGGGAAAAAGCCCCAAAAGCGGCAACTCGTGATATGTTTCTGGATGAAACGGGTGACGTTGATCCTGAAAAATCTCGCCATAGTTATTTAGCTGTTGGTGTTCCTGGAACCGTTGCTGGGTTAACTATGGCACTGGAAAAATACGGGACAATTTCTTTAGCACGGGCGTTACAACCCGCGATTGAATTAGCCGAAAATGGGTTCCCTGTTTCTGAATATTTGCATCGTTCCCTAATTGCTGTGAAAGAACGGATGCAAGCCTATCCTGCAAGTATGACAATCTTTTATAAACCAGGGGGAGAACCTTATCAGATTGGCGAAACTCTGGTGCAAAGAGATTTAGCGCAGAGTTTGAGATTGATTGCTAGGGAAGGATCAAAGGCATTTTACCAGGGTGCGATCGCAGATGCGATTGTGGCAGAGATGGAAGCCCATGGTGGCTTGATCTCTCAGGCGGATTTAGCCGAGTATCAACCCGTTATCCGAGAACCAATTCGCGGTACTTATCGCGGCTATGAAATTTATTCCATGCCACCGCCGAGTTCTGGAGGAATTCATCTGGTACAATTGCTGAATATTTTGGAAGCATTTCCCCTGGAAGAATTGGGACAAAATACCGCTCAAACGATCCATTTAATCACTGAAAGTATGAAACTAGCGTATGCAGATCGGTCTAAATATTTAGGGGATACTGATTTTGTGTCTGTCCCGATTTCCGGGTTAATCTCTAAATCCTATGCCGAACAGCTACGCCGCAAAATAAATTTAGATCAAGCAACACCAAGTCAAGAAATTGCTCCTGGTAATCCCAATCCGTTTATTGAAAGTAACAATACCACTCATTATTCAGTTATGGATAATCAGGGAAATGCTGTGGCAAATACGTATACGTTAAACTTTAGTTATGGGAGTAAAATAACGGTTCCGGGGACAGGGATTCTGCTCAACAATGAAATGGATGACTTTTCAGCCAAGCCAGGAGTTCCCAATGCGTTTGGCTTGATTGGTGGAGAATTTAACGCCATTGAACCGGAAAAACGGATGCTGAGTTCCATGACGCCAACGATTGTCTTAAAAGATAAGAAGCCTTTTCTGGTGACGGGGAGTCCGGGTGGTAGTCGAATTATCACGACGGTTTTGCAGGTTATTTTGAATGTTATCGATCATGACCTGAATATTGCTGAAGCAACGAATGCTGTTCGGGTGCATCATCAATGGCTTCCGGATCAGTTGATGATTGAACAAGGATTAAATAAAGACACCATGCGTCTGTTAGAGGACAAAGGACATCAGATTACTGTCACCAATACCATGGGAAGTACCCAAAGTATTATGTTAGTTGATCAAACCTTAAACGGTGCATCTGATCCCCGACGTCCTGGTGCTTTAACCTTGGGATATTAATAGCTGTTGTTAGGGTTCATTTTACTTGTCTACCTCACGGTAACTTTGGATTAATCACCCGCTATATCGTAGGGTGGGCATTGCCCACCAACCTTAAGGAGCGTGCTATAAACCTGAAGAATTAGCTTGCTCGCCGTGCAAAGCCATTCAACACTAAATTTGGCTTAAAGGGAGCAAACTTTTTCAGATCCCATTCTACACCCGAAACCGAACGCCATTGATAGTATTTAAACGCATATAAACAGAACAGTTTTACAATAGCAATCGATAAGGATCTGCCCGGACAGTTGCGTTCCTGATTAGAGCCATTCCAGGATAAAAGATCACTATAATCTCGTGTGGTTTTAAATGTATCTGGCTCTTCATATTTGTCCGGATCGCGATTCGCCGTAAACAGGGAAGCAACTAGACGAGTTCCCTTTGGGAATGGACATCGCTGACCGCCAATTTCTACTTCCATCGGTTCGGTAGACATTTGATTGAGAAAGCGAACGGGTGGATAAAGACGTGCTGTTTCAAAAATTACTTTTTCGGTCAATTCGAGTTGAGATAAGGTTTGGGCGTTTGGGGAAGTTTGACCATCCCAAACGGTATCTATTTCAGCAACAACGTTGGCTCTCAAGGCTTCATCTTCACATAAAACACCGAACACGGAGGCAAGGAGATCACTGGTTCCAGCAGTTCCGGCAACATGGATCATATCAAACAGATTGTTGGCAACCTGTTGTTCATTTAACTGATACGACGCCCCGAACCCTAGATAATCTTGATACTGGGAAGATTTTTTGTAAGCGTCTACTAAATCTTGGCGATGCTGAATGTGCGATCGCGTCTTATTTCTCAACAGTGTGTTATGAATAAGATTGGGAACAGTCGCTAATCCCAACCCGCCAATATAGCCAACTGACCCAGCAATTTCTTCCTCAGATAATTTGAGGTGAAGAATCAGTTCGTGTAATAGGGCGACGATCATTTTGGGCATGTCAGTTTTAACATTTAGGCTTCCCTGTTTCGTCGCCTTAGTTAGTCCTTCATCGATTAGCTTTGCTAATACCTCTGTTATTTCTTCGGGTTCCGGTAAAGCGTGAAAAAATAACGCTCGAATTCCGGCATGTTCATCACCATTGGTTCCTAAAGATAAGGGATGACCGAGAAAATAACTACGAGCATTGATCTTCAACGGACCCAAATAATTGTCTCGTTTTTGGGGTACAGTTTCAACCAGTCTTTTGGCATCGGCGTAGGTGGTATGAATAATCCCCTGATCCAAACCCAGAAATTTATCGGAGATTTGTTCCTTCCGCACATACAGATAATCTCGCCATTGCTTGGTTAGTACAGGAAGGTCTAAAAAATAAGCCCTTAAACGAATGAGTTTGCCAATGGGATTATTCCGACCAATTTTTGCCAAGAGGCGCGAGAACTTGAGTTGACGATCGTGGGTTTCGAGTATCTTTTTATTGTCCATCCTAATATCTATCTATTTTGTCAGCTTTCAACGGTTAGATTCATAAATTGGTCAAATTGGTCATGATACCTATTGAACTTTATGACGTTCCGCTCTACTTTTGCTTAACCTTTCAACAATTCTTAATAAATTTTATTAAAAATATACCAACAGAGTTGAAATATAAATCAAAATAGTATAAAGTATGAATCTGCCGCAAAATAGAGATTATATAGCCAGTTTAAATGATTTGTGAACACCGATAGGGCTGAAAATATTGCCCCGTAAGGGTTGCTATTTCACAACTGATTTAGACTCACTATAGTTTAGCTTTTTCTGGATAATGTATTGACAAATCTATGGCGATTTGCTATCAAAGCAGGTATTTGGTCGCTGGGTCAACGAATCGTCGAACAGGTCAGGTTTCACCCGTTGGGCTATCTAAAGAACAATTAGGGATTCCGGCATCACCCTGAAAAAGGCACAAATAAACCCGTAACATTTCTTTTGAGAAAAGGACATCAATATGACAAAGACACAAACGATTGTTCAAGAGCTATTACAAGTTTTAAAGCTCAGGCTAATTAACACATCTGCCGCTCAGCAAAAACTCAATAAAAAAGCGGCAAAACAACGATCGCAGTTAAGTAAAGTTGTGGGTCAGCTTGTCTTTAGTGACACCCAAAACCCCTTACATAATATGGAAGTGGAATTGTGGGATCGAGACATTGGCACGCCTGAAGAGTATCTGGGGAAAGGGATAACGGATCGCAATGGGTATTTTGAGATTTACTATGATCCAGAACAAGCTGGGTTTAAGGACAAGCCAGATTTAGAACTGAGAGTCATTGAAATTCGCAGCAGCTTCGATACCAACAATGAATTGGTGCTTGCCAAGCGCCTCGCCTACACGATTAAAGGACCCGATAATGTCACGCAAAAAGAGTATGACTTCGGCACTTGCACCGTTCCCTACTGGCTTTACAATCCCACCAATCCCTTCCCCCGCATTCTGTTTACCGAGTTAGAGGGAACACCGGACGAAGATGCGATTGGTCGTAAACTACAAGGTTATGAAGCCGCGAATCGTTTGACTCCAATTAAAGCCAAGCATGTTATCGAAAATACGCTCAATCCGAATCAACCGTCTCTCCAGGAGATTCAAGCTGATTATCCACCCAATTCCACGATTGAGCTAGAACAAAAAAATCCGGGATATACCCGAAGTGATGAATTTTTTGGGCGGCGGGTTCTCAATGGGATGAATCCCTGCTTACCGAAAAAAAATAAGCATAACCCGAATGAGTACAAGGTGACATTCAACTGGGATGCTTACGAAAAAGATAAAATTCATGACCTACATAACGTCGAGGCGACGTTTGAGGTTAAAAATGGTAAATTCTTACCCACTTCGATTACCATTCAAAGCCGACAGCCTGATTCCTACGCCCCCTTTTCTCCCCTGAAAGAACCAGTTACCTATACACCAAATGACGGCGATAAATGGTTGCAGGCAAAGCGAATTTTCCGCACCAACACTTTCTTTGCTGCTGAACTGATTGAACATTATATTAAAGCTCATTTGCAGATGGAGCAGTATACAGTCACGGCTTTCCGTAACTTGAGAAAAAATCCGCTCCGTCTGATGTTGATTCCTCATCTCAAGAGCCTGATTAACATCAATCGACGAGCAGATACGGTATTAGTAGACCCCAATGTGGGCTATGTCACCACCGCTGGTCCCTTGACGGCTGATAGTGTGGTGCAGATATGCCACGAGAACATGTCAAAGTTGGATTGGAAAGGATGGCAACCTCGTCAGCCGTTATGTGAGACACATACCTATGCCAAAATAGCCAATCTCTATTGGCAGCTTTTGACGGAATATATTGATGTCTTTTTCCAAAACTATCAGGATGAGATTGAACGCGAATGGATTGAAATTCATCGGTTATCAAATGACTTGGTTGACCATAGTGTGGCGTATGAACCGGGAAAAGATAGTGGCGGCAACGATGGGTATGAATGGTATGATACGAATGAATTGACTCAACCGAATAATTCCCGACGCACCATCAATGGCAGTCTGAAAGTGGTGAGTCCGATTACGCTATCGGATAAACCCGATGCCAATGATATGGAATACTTAAAACAGTTCTGTCGGTTTGTGATTTTCCACGTAACCTTGTGGCATTCCTGGGTGAATGATTCCCAAACAGATGCAGGTGGGGAGGTATTTTATAGTTCCCTAGCCTTGCGAAATGGTAGCTTTGGTAGTGAGGATGATCCAGCAATTTCTCCAGATTCAGGAGAAGCAACGCAACTGCTTTATCTGGTGAATGTGTTAACGGCGATTAAGTATGGATATATCATCAAGAATGAAGATGGGGATATTCCCGCCGAATTCCGCAAAATTCTGTCAAATCACAAGCAAGATTTTGCCCAACTGGATTTTGATGTGAATAATATTAGAGCGTTGATCAATATTTGATGGATATTGTATCCCATCCGTAGGGGCGCAAGGCATTGCGCCCTTTATTTAATGGCGCCGTTGACCCCAATCAATCTCAAAACATGCCCCACAAGAATAAGCTGTTATGCCTTTAAATTGGGTATTAGTAGCGAGCAAGATGCTGGCACTACAATGATTTCCTCATTATTAACATTAAGGTTTTACGATTTAAATGCCGAATCACTTATCGGTGGGTTACGGCGGAGAGTTGATTGAATGGTTATCGCCTCAATTCAAGTCCCGCCTAACCCACCCTACGGGTATGGCGGATTTGCAGCCAGGATTTAGTTACCTAATGTTACGCTGGCAAGAAATTGAGTCCTAGGTCATGTACGTTTATATATGAACCCCTACTCAGTTGGTGTTCGCCAATGCCTTCCTCGATTTCTCCTCTATCCCAGCCAGAACCGGAAAACAACTGTGCTGATTGTCTGTACATGACATTGACAGGAATTCCGGTGCAACCCGTAGAACATCCTGACTATCTGGAGTTTCTGCAACCGTTCCCAATGCCACAAATTGACCTGTACTTAACCCTTAAGTTTAGCCAGCAGTGGGAGTCTTTACCTCAAGGACGAATTCAGTTTGGACTCAAAGGAGGAGCATTGCGGCTGAGGGTAGAGGGGGGTGAGATTCCCTACGAATCCCGGATTATGGGTTCTCTGGAATTGGTTGTGCCAACAGTGGAGACGGATTCTCCAGCCAATCTTCCAATTCGCGATCGCATCTCTGGGGAGTTGGATGAATCCACCCTTGATCTACAGGGAAATGGAGCAACCGAACAACCGTCATTAAACGGTAAACCTAACCATTATTCCATTTGTCACATTACTACAAAAGTAACCGAAGAAAACCCCGCCTGGATTTTTGAAGAAGAACGGGGACAGCCTGTCTTAAATGGCTGGCTCAATCAGGTCAAACTCGGCACATTGAATGTCTCTGCCCTTCCTTGTCGCCTGGACGCCACATTTGAAGTATCGCGGCGAGATATTTGTTTGACCCATGTTGACCGATTGTGGAGTCCGGATATTAGTCGCAATAAACGGGCGGTGCTGGACAGGCTGATTATTCAGCAGTTGCTGGAACGTAAGTTTAAGCCCTATCTCAGTCGAGTTGAGTTGCACTATGATGGATGAACGTTTTTTTACCCAACTTCAAGTCCTAATTCAGAAGGTTGTCGCGGCAGAAACGGAGAATTTAGCTCAACTGGCGGCAATGGTGGGTCTGAATTTGGCAAGAGATTTCGCCGAGTCTAATCTCAGAGATACTAATCTCAGAGGTGCTAATTTGGTGAAAGCTAATCTTAGAGGTGCTGATTTGCATGGCGCTAACCTGATCAAGGCGAGGCTGTGCGGGGCGGATTTGCGCGGGGCGGATTTGATTCAGGCTAATCTGTGTGGGGCGGATATGAGACAGGCGAATCTACGGGGTGCGGTGCTGTCGAATGCGGATCTGACTCAGGCAAACTTGGAGGGGGCGAACCTCACTGATGCCAATTTAGAGGGGACAACCTTAAACTACACCAATCTGAAAATGGTTGATTTGAGAGGCGCTCATCTCTACCAGGCTTATCTCTATGCCGCTAACGTGAGTGAAGCGAAACTTAGAGGGGCAAATCTGGGAAAAACTGACCTGAGAGAGGCGAACCTGAAGCAGGCTTCGATTATTCGTGCCTATTTGGGACAGGCTAATCTGCAAGGTGCGGATCTCGACGGCGCGAATCTGAGTGAATCGGATCTGAGTCAAGCGAAACTCAATCGTGCCAAATTGCGGAATACTCAGCTACGGAATACTGATTTCAGCCTTAGTGATTTGAGTCAGGCGACGCTGATTCGTGCCAATGCGAGCCATGCTCACCTGATTCGCGCCAACCTGCGAGGGGCTGATTTGATTCGGACGAACCTCACCGGGGCTGATTTACAGGGGGCGGATTTGAGTTTGGCGGATTTGAGTCTGGCTAACCTGTATTTAGCCAACTTAGGCAATACTAACTTAATTCGCGCCAATCTCAGCATTGCTGAACTCGGCGGCGCGAATCTGAGTCGAGCCAATTTGAATCAGGCAGATTTGAGAGGGGCAAATGTGGAAAATGCTGAGTTTGCTAGCAATCCGGGATTGTCTGAGGAGATGAAACGGGTGTTGAAACGGCGCGGCGCTATCTTGGCAGAGGTGAAGCGCGATCGCGTGGAGGCGTTGGCGTCTCGGTAATTCGATCATTTCTTTCATCCTTACCTTTTCCCCGGTCATCCTTTATAATTCTGGGGAATGAGTAAACAAGAATTATGGACGGTCTTTAAAGCCTTATGGGCGAAAGTCATAGGGCGAAAATTTGTTCGTGATGTTGGCGTACTGACTATTGCCAACTTACTAGGAGCGCCTCTAAG
Organism: Coleofasciculus sp.; assembly: GCF_046539235.1. GTDB lineage: Bacteria > Cyanobacteriota > Cyanobacteriia > Cyanobacteriales > Coleofasciculaceae > Coleofasciculus. Next base: position 20,386 of record NZ_JBKHHI010000022.1, on the reverse strand, counting down.
TTTTCTTCAGGGTATCTTAGTCGCGCGTTGGCTTGGACCCGAACTTTATGGCATTGCTGCATTGGTCATGAGCTATCCGGGTTTAATTTACACTTTTTTTGATGCCCGTTCGGCTGAGGCATCGGTTAAGTACCTTAGTGAGTTTCATGCCGCAGGCGATCGCGAATCGGCACTGGCAATGTGCAAACTAGGATATATAATCGATTTAGCGATCGCGACCTTAGCGTTTTTGGTGGTGTTAGTGACAGCGAGTTGGGCAGCACAAGCGGTGGCTGATCAAGCTGAATCAACAGGACTTATTGTCGTTTATGCTGCCGCATTCATCCCCCAAGCCTTGGTTGGGACGTCCCAAGCCGTGATCACGACTTTGGGAAAATTTCCCCTGCTGGCGGGGATTGACAGTCTGATCAAAATTTTACGAGTCCTATTGGTGTTAGGTCTGGTTTTGGCAAATTGGCAGGTAGCGGGGGTTATTTGGGGGAGTGCGATCGCCACAGGAGTAACCGGACTGTTGTATGGGATCATGGGCTGGGGGCTAATCTACTGCCATTGGGGAGCTCTCCCGCTGCAAGGAAAATGGCAAAACCTCAAAGGAAGGCGTCGAGAAATTTTTAGCTTTCTCTTCTACAATGAACTGAATGCCTTATTAGGCATGATTCCCAAACAACTCGATGTCTTACTTTTGGGGTATTTTCGCAATCCCACAGAAGTTGGATACTACAAATTAGCCAAGAGTCTATCTAACCTGGTGAACTATTTGGTAAAACCTTTGCAATCCGTAACCTATCCTGAATTAGCCAGACTTTGGAGTTTAGGGGACAGACAGGCTCTGCTCCAGAGAGTACAGCGTTTGGCTTTCAGAGTTGGTATTCCACTAGCCGTTACTGTAATGGCTAGTACCTGCTTAATTCCATGGGTCTTACCATCCCTACTAGGGACGGCGTATTTACCTGCTGTTACAGCCACCCAACTTTTCTTTATTGGTTCTGCGATATGGCTAGCCTTTTTTTGGCTCAGACCCCTGTTTTTAGCGATGGGAGAAATGAGGTTTTGGGTTAGTAATTCGGCGGTGGTTGTGACGCTGACAGTATTGGGTTTTGCGGTAGCCATCCCTACCTGGGGATATCTTGGCTTAGCATGGGTTTGGTTAATTGTTGGGGGGGTTGGCGGTCACCTATTCGCAACTGTCTATTTTCTTCACACTTGGAAAACGACTAATGGATATTCTGAGGAATCCAAATGAGTACCCAAGTCAAGCAATTTTACGAAACTTATCATGATCAGATTACGGATAAGCGATTCAATTCTCCCTATTGGCTGCGTCGCTATGCTCACCGCCAGATTCACGCTCAGTTTTTACCCTATCTACAACCGGGACAACGAGTGCTGGATGCGGGATGTGGAGAAGGGGTGCTGAGTTGTCTAGCGGCGCAGCAGGGTGTAGATGTTGTGGGAATTGATATCTCCTATCCGAATATTGAGGCGGCTAGTCGTCTGGCAAAATTGTGGAATGTGACTGTAGAATTTCTACAAGCTGACGCTGAGCATCTACCGTTTTCAGATAATAGCTTTGATGTGGTACTTAGTTCCCATGTTCTGGAACATCTACCCAATTTACATCAGGGATTGCGTGAGCTGTACCGTGTAACTCGAAATTTAGCCTTAATTGCCATGCCAACTTGCTTGAATCCAGCCTGTTGGGTATTACTAGGAGGTGAGAGTTATTGGAAAATAGGACGACGCACACCATTTGCTTTACCTGTAGGTCTATTCAAAACTGCAATCGCATGGGTCAGCGGTCAAGAAGGTCCCGATCAAGGCTATGCCGGGAACAAGGAACTGCCGCATATTTGGCGATTTCCCTGGGTGATGCGTCAACAGATTAAACGTGCAGGTTTCCAAATTGAAACCTTTGAAGCTGGACCTTTGATTGTTCCCTATTTAGCTCAATATATCTCCCCCCTACAAGGAATACAAGTGAGCCTAGATCGGTATCGCGATCGCCCCTTATTGTGTAACTTTGGCTACGGCAGTATGGCAGTGTGCCGGAAGCCAGTAAGCCATTAGCACCATGGTACTATTCTTTGACTCATCCAAGGCTGAGAAAGCGTAATGAAAGTAGCTTTTATCACAACTAATTTATCTCAGGATAACGGTTGGGGACGTTATTCTTATGAGATTATTAAGCGGATGCCTCAGCATGGAGTTGAGCCTGTCGTATTAATCATGTCATCAGCTCATTGTCCGAATTTTGAAGAAGTTCAAATCTATGCCGTTCTTGGATCTTTTACTGAAAATTTATTGAAACCCATCCATTTGATCATCGATTTCTTTACAGCTAAAAAGCTAGTTCGTGATTGTAAAATTATTCATTGTCTAGCTGAACCCTTTATTCCGTTAGCTTATCTATTAGCTAAAAATGGAAAATCGTTAATTATAAATGCGGTGGGAACCTATTCAGTTGCTTTGCTCAAAAAGAGATGGGGTATCTTTTATCTGCAGGCATACCTTTCTGCTACTTTTATTTTGGCGATTAGTCGATATACAGCGATACGATTGACTAATACAGTACCAGGGATTGCAGACAAAATCAGGGTAATAACACTCGGCGTTAGCGTCAATGAGCAAAATTATCAACCACCTTCGAGTCAATTTCGTGAAAATGCTTTTCTAATGGTTGGACATGTCAAACCGAGAAAAGGAACACTACAGGCTGTTAAGGCAATGGCAAAAGTTGTGCAGAAGTTTCCAGATGCCAAACTTTTCATTGTCGGTCTTATTTCAGATGCTCACTATGTTCAACAGGTAAAACTAAATGTGTCGAAAAGTAAAATAGAAAATAATATTATCTGGTTAGGAAAACTATCAACAGAAGAATTAAACTCCTATTACAATCGTGTACGAGGTCTAGTCATGCCATCTATAAATGTAGGCGATAATTTTGAAGGTTTTGGTCTTGTTCACTTAGAAGCTAATGCTTTTGGTGTTCCTGCGATCGGTTCATTAAATTGTGGTAATGAAGATGCAATTCGCGATGGTTACAGTGGTTTTCTAGTCGAGCAAGGTAATATTCAGTCATTATATGAGGCAATGCTAAAATTACTAAGTTCTGAAGTTAACTGGAATTTTCTGTCACAAAAATCTCTGGATTTTGCGAGAAATAAATCTTGGGAAAAAGTCCTTAAGTCCTATAGTTCAATCTACCAATTTACTGGAGTTATTTAAGAAAAGTAAGTTATTTTAATTAGTCCGTTATGTTATCAATAAAAACAAAAATTTTTATCTGCCTAATATATTTATTACAACTTGTATCGCGCTATGAAAAATAAGATAGATATAGTTCTAAAAAAAACTTCTAAATTCTTTTCTCGTAAAGGTATTTATCCTTTCTTAAAACAAGAATTTTCTAAAATTGAACCTGGTGCTAACGTCTTTCTTGTAGGTGCAGGTGGCTCTATTAATGAGCTTTTAGATGGATATGCAAGGAAGGAAAATTTTAGAGTCACCTCTTTTGACATAGATCAAACAAAATCACCGGATATTTTAGGAGATTTATGTACTCATGAATTTAGTCGGTATAACTTTTTTGACTATATAGTAGTTAGTGAAGTTCTTGAACATATTCATTCCCCTCATTTAGCCATTGATCAAATCTATAATCTTTTAAAGCCAAATGGCAAATTAATTATAACAGTACCGTTTATATTTCCAATTCATGAACGCCCTATTGATTACTATCGTTACACAAAGTATGGCTTAGAATTCTTACTAAGAGAATTTAGAAATATAAAAATTGAAGAAAGAAATTCTTGGGCTGAGGCAATTAACGTTTTAACGGTCAGGCTGATTATGGAAAAGCACCTTACTGCTCGACTGGCCGCACCATTTTTTATTGGTTTAGCTTATTTACGAATGCCTTTCATAATACTAACATCAAGAGTTATTTCCACAGATTTCATGACAACTGGTTATCTAGTAACAGCAGAAAAATAAGTCACTAGACCCGATAATTTAAAGTAGAAAATATGAAAATTATTTATATATCAAATTCAATTATACCTTCCCGCACGGCTAACAGTATTCAGGTTATGAAAATGTGCCAAGCTTTTGCTGACAACGGTCATGAAGTATTACTGTTTTATCCAAATCACATCATGAGCGAATCTGGCATAACCAATATTTATGAATACTATGGTGTAAGGGAATGTTTTCAATCTCTAAAATTACCCTGTATAAAAAATAAAATTGGATTATATTTCTATGAGATTTTAGCTGCTATTCTATCCAAAAAACAGGCACCTAAATTAGTCTATACTCGTTCATTGCGGAGTTGTTTTTTTTGTAGTTTTATGCAATTAAATTCTATTTTTGAAGCGCATAAACTAATTCTCAAGAAAATAAATTTATCGTTTCTTGTAACTCTGATAAATTTAAAACACTTCAAACATTTAATTGTGATCTCTGATGCCCTAAAACAGGACTTTCAAAATCAATACAATATACCCCGTCATAAAATTACTACTATTCACGATGCTGCTGACGAACCCCGCCAATACGAAAAACTAGAACTTGATCAGCCGAATAGATTTAAAGTTGGGTATGTTGGTCACTTATATCCTGGCAAGGGAATGGAGTTAATCGTTGAACTATCAATCAGATGTTCCTGGGCAGATTTCCATATTGTTGGTGGTAGTAAGTCTGACCTAGATTATTGGACAGTTAAGTTAAAAGATCTAAAGAACATATATTTTCATGGATTTATTCCACCAGCAGAAACTGAAAAGTATCGTCAATCTTGTGATGTTTTGATTGCACCTTACCAGCGTCGCGTATCAGTATATGGAGGAGGTGGTGATGTAGCTCGATGGATGTCACCTCTGAAAATCTTTGAATATATGGCTTCAGGTAAGGCAATTATTGCTTCAGATTTGCCTGTTTTACGAGAAGTGTTAACCCATGAAGTAACAGCTATTTTGTCTGCACCAGAAGATATCGACGCTTGGGTAAATGGCTTGATCAATTTACGTGATAATGCTAAACTTAGGAATTCTCTCGGCAAAATAGCTAGGCAAGAATTTAAAAAAAAATATACATGGAAAGCTAGAGCAGAAAAGATACTTCAAAGCCTTATTTAATTTATTTTTATGATCAATGATTTTATCTTTGTATTTTTTGTTGTAACAACAATTTTAGTTGTTGTTTTTTTATTACCCACAATAGATTTAGTTGGAGGTGTTAGTTTAATTAGTTTGGCGGCAATAACCCTGTTCATTTCTTATAAATTTAGTAAAATTAGACTGCCACTATTAATTGGATTTTTAATTCGTGGATTACTTGCTTTGTTCATCGTATACTTATCTTTTCAGGGAAAAAATTTTCTGGAAGATGATGGTTTTCAGCAGTTAGCAGAACTTTGGTCAATTTCTGGATTTCCAGGTGTTTTAGAGTACTTTCAAACTGGAGCATTTATGTATGCTTGGTTTATGGCTGTTTTATACATACTTACTGACAGTACCAGTTCTCTAATGATTCAGGCAATTAATGTATGGCTAGGGAGTTTATTAATTCTTAATGTATACCTAATTACTAAAATTGTTTGGAGTGAACGTCCTGCTATCTGGGCAGCATGGGTTTGTGCCTTATTTCCGAGTTTATCACTTTATTCGGCATGGAGAGTTCGAGAAGCCCTTTTAACCTACTTGTTCACATTAAGTATCTACCACTTCTTAGTCTGGCTGAAGCGGAGTAAGGCTCAATCATTTATTATCGGTTTCTCTGTCATGATTCTGGCTTCAGTGCTACATACAGCCTTCTTTGCTGGAATCGCTCTTTATGCTGGCTTTCCAGTCTTTTATTCTGTCAAGGCTTTTCTCAAAAAGAGGGGAGGTCGTATCATTAGCAATACCGTGATTGCTTTAATTGCTATTGGAGGTTTGGGATTAGTGATATGGTCAGGAGTAGCATTTGGGAAAATACAGGATTTAATTCAGTCCGGGGATTTAGCTATAATAGCTCACAAACAAGAATCTAGAGCCTTAGCTGGTCGGGCTGGTTATCTGTCCGATTTAGTTATTCGCTCACCCACAGATTTTTTCTGGCAAGTTCCCCTGCGATTAGTTTATTTAATTCTCACTCCTTTTCCCTGGATGGTCAATAATACAAAAGATATTATTGGGCTAATTGATGTTGGTATTTATACTTGCTTTTTGTTATTGATTCTTAAAAATAGCCATCGATTAAAACGAAGCAATGTTGCTTGGTCTGTACTCATTTTCTGTTTGGGCATAGCTTGTATATTTGCTCTGGGAACGTCTAATTACGGGACAGCAATGCGTCATCGATCTAAGGTGGCGCCTTTATTGATTGTATTAAGTGCTGGTTTTATCTCCCCAAAAGACGCAACTCAGCAGCAGTTTCCCCACAATAATTTAAGTTCTTGGTCAATTGATCCAGGATTCTATGTTCAGGAAAAACTACCCTCTGTTTCCACACTAGACAACTACAGTGGAGTTCAGACTAATCGTCCTTCTCAACAGACAACTTATCAGGGAGTCTTGACCCAGATCCATCGGTTGCTTACTCCTGCTGTCTTTAACCAACACGCTTACTATTACTCACTAGAAGGAAAAGGGCGAATTTTAACCCTGCCTCTGATGACGGCAGCCGTATTATTTTTATTATGGCCAAATGTTTATTCCGTACAGAAACTGGTCAAGTTTTTAGCCCAAAAAGATTTACTCTGGTGTCGAGAAACTAATTTATATCCAAAAGAACGATTAACCCGATTTTTAGGGATACCTTATGAAATATTAGATCGTGCATTTAAGGATATATCACCTCAGTTAATACAGCGATACTATAAACGCAAAAAACGTCCTTTGCCACCGACAATTTCTCTGACGTGTCAGCATTTTGAACGAGTTTGGTCAGTTGATTATTCCACCTTAGAGTTGTTGGCAACTAAACTCAATACTATTCAGCCTAGGTCTAAGATTAAATCATCAAAAATTATCTGCACGGTGATCGATTTGGTCACTCGAATACCCATTGAAATCTTGTTTTCTCCTAGTATTAAAGCTTATAATGCCCCCCTTGCTCAAAAAATGATCAGTCTTGTTCCAGCAAAAACTTTACTGATTCTTGATCGAGGTTTTAATGATGTCCAGGTTTTAAAGGGATTAATGGCAAAACAAATCGATTTTATTATTAGGCTTAGATCTCGTAAATTATTTCAGGTCAAACAGATATTGACTTCAACTTATCGCGTGAAAGATCAAATCATTTCTATTAAAAGTAGTCAAATACCTACGTCTCACCTCAAACTGCGCCTAGTACAAATCCGCCATAACCAGCATTGGTATGCTTTTCTCACCTCTGTATTAGACCCAACTATCTTACCCCCCTATGTGGTCGCGGATCTCCATCGACGAAAATGGCGACTAGAGAATGTGTTGCAAATCGTTAAACAGCTATTAGGATTGAATTACTTGTGGACAGGTACAATGAATGGAATACAAGTACAAATCTGGGCGAGTTGGTTATTCTACTCAGTACTAGCGGACTTAGGAGATGCCATTGCTAATGAATTAGGAATTCCATTTGAGCGTATTTCTATGAAAAAACTTTTTTGGGGGCTTAAAGGCTTTAAACAAGCTTATGCCGAAGGTAAGACCATTAACCCAGTTGTGTATTTTGTGACGGATACCCAGCCAGATTTGAGTGTGGTTAAGCCGATAAGCCAGCCGACTCCCATTATTGATTTATCTCCTTACCCCACGAGTTTTACAAAGCGGAAATTCTCTTAAATTATTACAATTTTTTTTATCTATTTTAAACTGAACCGATGAATTCATCAAAATTGAGTGTAGTCACAACCGTCTATAATGGTGAACCTTACTTCAATCGCTCTGTACCCAGTATTTTACAGCAAACTTATACAAATTTTGAATTTATTATTGTTGATGATGGTTCAACTGACAGTACCGCCGAACAGCTTAGAGAACTCACTCAAAACGATCAACGTGTGCTTGTCCTGAGTCCGAGACGATTAGGGCGCAGTCAAGCCCTCAACTATGCAATTGAACAGGCTCAAGGAGACTATATTGCTATTCAAGACTTTGATGATATCAGTTATCCCGAACGGTTACGTTTACAGGTCGAGTTTTTAGAGGCGCATCCCGATGTCGGGTTAGTTGCTTGTCACTACATTTTAGTGGATGATAACCGCCAAGAACGTTATATCAGAATGCCCGCTACAGAACATCAGCAACTCGTTAGTACAATGGCTAAGTGTGTTCCCTTTGCTCATACTTTGGTTACCTATAGAAGAAAAGCCTGGATGCAAGCTGGAGGATATCCAGATGTAGATAGTATGGTTGATCTTCATTTATGGATTGCCTTTGTCCGCTTGGGTTGGCGACTCGCGACTATTCCTCAAGTCCTCGGTGAACATTGGGTACACCCAAATAGTTTTTGGCATCAACAGTTTAACTATATAAAACAGCAACAAAAATTAGCCCAGATCCAATGGCAGGCTATTCAAGAACTTAGTTTACCATTATGGATGGGAGTATACCCTCTCGGTCGATACTTGTATTCCTATATGCCCAAAAGGCTCAAGCGATATGTTCGACGTAACTTGGCTCAATCTAGAGAAAAAGATATAGCAAATAGATAGATTGTTATTGACCCGATGAATCCACAAATTACTCATGCAAAAATGTCAGAAATCCCCCCTCACCTAAACTACGAACTCAAAAATTATCAATCTCAACGCATTCATCAGGCGATGCGTCAGGCAATATGTTCCTCAGTTCGTCTAGTTTTAGAACAAACAAATCAGCAGTCTATTAGTATTTTAGATGTAGGATGTGGACGGGGAGAACTGTTACAATCTCTTGTTCAAATTCCCCATGTTTCAGTTCAAGGTATTGATCTAGATCCCACCTGTGTTGAACTATCCAGTCAATTTGCATCTTGTTGTGTAGGTTCAGTTGAAGCATTAGATCAATACTACTCTCCCGAAAGCTTCGATCTCGTAATTGCTTCTCATGTCCTAGAACACGTCTCTAACCCCACTCTCGCACTGCTCAAGCTAGCTTCAGTGAGTCGGAATTGGGTATTAATTGCTCTTCCTAATCCTGTTAGACCCTCTAGACTGCTTCAATACTTAAAGGGTAAACTTCAGGCTGATCATCCGACTCATTGTCAAGTTTGGGATCCCGGTCATCTCGCTAACTTTATTGAGAGATTTGGTCATTTAAAAATTTATCAGTGGCAGCCCGATATTGTAACTGTTATTCCAGGACGATTGTTGTCTGTGCCATTATTTAATTTTATTCTCAAGCCCTTTATCATAGCAGAGATGACACTGTTAACCCGGTTATTTCCTCTATTTTCATCAAGTCTAATTGTATTATCAGCCAAACACCGTGATCAAGGTTAAAAAACGAATTTTAATGTTGTCCACTTGTATGGGACTCGGTGGAGCAGACCAACAGATTTTGTACCTTGTTCGGACTTTACTCAAACGGGGGTACGAAATTCAAATTGTTTCTATGACACCTTTGGGTGCCATGGGGGAAGAAGCTCAATCAGAGGGTTTACCCATTCAAAGCCTTAATATGAAACGGGGTGTACCCGACCCTAAAGCAATCTTCAAACTTGCCCGAATACTGCATAAATGGCAGCCGGATATTCTCCACAGTCACATGGTTCATGCTAATTTTCTGGCACGGGTGAGTCGGTTATTTTCTAACGTGCCTGTGCTAGTTTGTACAACATCCAACATTAACGAGGGAGGTCGATGGCGAGAAATCGTCTATCAATTGACTGATTTTCTTTGCGACATCACGACTCAAAAGAGTTTAGCTGGAGCCGATCGATACACGAACATCAAAGCTGTACCAACAACAAAAATTAGGGTGATTCCAAATGGCATAGATATTCAAAAATTTAAACCCAATCTAGAAGTAAAGCAACGTCTACAACATGAGTTAAGTTTAGAGAGACAATTTATTTGGTTAGCCGTAGGGCGATTTCGTCCACTAAAGGATTATCCAAATTTACTCCAAGCTTTTAGCCGAATAAAAGCCAATTATATCAATACAATGTTAATTATTGTTGGCGAGGGGACTCTTAAGCCAGAGATGCAAGCCTTAGCCAAAACTATTGATATTCATGAGCAAGTCAAATTTTTGGAACCAAGAAGAGATATTCCTGACTTAATGAACATTGCCGATGCCTATATCATGTCTTCTGCGTGGGAAGGAATGCCCATGGTACTTTTAGAAGCGGCATCCGTTGGGCTACCGATTGTGGCGACTGATGTCGGTGGGACTCGGGAAATTGTATTAGATGGCAAAAATGGTTTTTTGGTTCCCCCTCGCCATCCAGACGCTTTAGCGCAAGGGCTAGAACGAATGATGAATTTATCTCCACAAGAGCGTCAACAGATGGGGCAGTTTAGTCGAAAGCATATAGAACTTAATTATAGTATTGAGCGAGTCGTAGATAGGTGGGAAGAACTTTACCAGCAGTTGCTCTGCCAAACAAGCTTACAGGATAAGGGCGTATAGTTGTGTGCCCCAACCAATCAGTAAATTATTGGGCAAAAATATTGAAGTGTTTGTGATAATTCCGAGTTTTTCCGGATTACGATTCTCCTGAAGGGAAGCTACGATGCGGACGAGAGAGAAATCTCTACCTGATTATGATTGATCCCTTGAAGAATAATACAGATTATGAAGTCGATTAGAGTGAATCAGTTGATTACACTTAATACTTATTTACTTAGTCTTTTGGCTATTGTCTTGCCTCAGACTGCCTACGCAATCAACCTGGTGGTTAACAGTGACTTTAGCGCTGGCAACACCGGATTCTATAGCGACTATAAGTATAATCCGCACAATCTGCATCCCCCTGCTGTTTATACCGTCAGCACAAATCCCAGGGCTGTGCATACCCGCTGGACATCCTTTGGAGATCATACGACGGGCAGCGGAAACATGATGATTATTAACGGTAGCATTACCGTTGGTAAAATAGTATGGCAGCAAACTCTCCCGGTTACACTAAACACGCAATATAAATTTGCTACATGGATTACCTCCACGTTCCCGAATTCGTTTGCTCAGTTACAATTTGCCATCAACTCAACCCCAATAGGCTCCCTCTTCACGCCATCTGACATTCCTGGAGTCTGGGAACAGTTCAGTACAACTTGGAACTCAGAATCCAACAGTTGTGCGACAATCTCAATTGTGAACCAGAATGCCACTTTTGATGGCAATGATTTCGCACTTGATGATATTTCGTTTGAAGCGGTTTCGACAGCCACCCCAATACCTGAACCAGCTTCAGGGCTGAGTTTATTAGCATTTGGTAGTTTAGGCATTGGCTCTCTGCTTACTCGCAAAAAGAAGCGGTAAGCTTAGCCCCAACTCTTATCCAATGATTATTGGGGGGTTCTATCGCCTGCTCTTGAACACTCTACGAATCAACTATCCTCCTTTAGATAGATTTCCTTTGACAAATCCCTATGCCACATTTCGATCATTGAGTCGCAAGACTTGACTAGCTGTCACCTAATCCAAAATACTGCTGCCTGATGGAGGCAAGCGCTATATACATCACCCAGATAGTTGTATTTCTTCCAGACTCTTCACCAAACCAAGGCAAATGCTTATACTGGAAGATAGCTTAGCGATGCCATTCACCTATCCATATTAGTAGGATATGTCGTGTGAAGTTCAAGCATCGCCCCAAAATTTTGCTGGTCGCTAACACGGGTTGGAATCTTTACAACTTCCGCTTACCCCTGGCTCGATTTCTCCGTCTACGAGGAATCGAGGTTGTTTTTGTTTCTCCCCCAGATACCTACGTACACCGACTGCAAGCCGAAGGATTTCGCTGGATTCCGTTGTGCCTGACTCGGCGCAGTATCAATCCCCTGGTCGAACTCTTGACCATTGGTCATTTAACCCGTATTTACTGGCAAGAAAAGCCCTCTATTGCCCATCACTTTACGCTCAAATGTGTTCTTGTGGGAACGATCGCGGCTAAGCTGAGTGGTACAACCGGGGTGGTGAATGCGATTACGGGATTAGGCTACATTTTTAGTAGCCGCGAGTGGAAGGCTCGAATCTTGAAACTCATCTTCATTATCGTCGGTAGATGGGTATTGACGGCTCGCAGAGCAATGGTTGTGTTTCAGAATCAGGATGATCGGCAAGTTTTCAACAACCTTAAGCTGACTAATCCCTACCGCACCGTACTGATCAAAAGTTCGGGTATCGATTTGCAGCGCTTTTCACCGCCACCTCATCCGCCAGATGTTCCGTTGACGCCAGTCGTCCTGCTTGCTGCCCGCCTGACCAGGGAGAAAGGTGTTATAGAATACGTTGAGGCTGCCTATATTCTTAAAGCTCGCGGAGTTAGGGCAACGTTTCAGATCGCGGGTGAGCCAGACTTGGGCAATCCTGCTTCAATTTCTAAGACAATTTTACAACGTTGGCAACAAGAAGGAATCGTTGACTTGCTGGGTCATCTGGAGAACATTGAACAGTTCATTGCTCGTTCATCCCTTGTCGTATTACCTTCCCACGGTGGGGAGGGTGTTCCTCGTATTTTACTAGAAGCGGCGGCGATGGAAAAACCCTTGGTCGCCACTGATGTCCCTGGCTGTCGAGAGGCAATTGACCCAGGGAAAAATGGCGTTTTGGTTCCGGTAAAGGATGCGGTGCGGTTGGCTGATGCGATTGAGATCCTCTTAAACGACGCCAATTTGTGCCAAGCTATGGGAGTCGCGGGACGAGAAAAAGTTTGGCGAGAGTTTGGCGATCGCAGCGTGATTCAAAAAACAGCCAAGGTTTACCAAGCCATAGGTTTACCCCTACGGCAGGTTCAACCAACCTGTTGTTGAACATCCTAAACGCACATTTTTCCATTCTCTTAAAAGACTTGAACCAACCCAAAAAGTCAAGGGGCAACTCAATTTTTCCCAGGTGTATCGCTCAAACCGGAGAAGAGGGTTGACAACTCAGAGCCGCTTTGGGATAAGCAATCCGCTGGTGATTGCACTGTTGCCAAACTTTGACAAAGACTTCGGCAGTAGCCAATAATTCTTCTTTGGTTAACCCCGAATCAACTAACTGGTTATCTTCCCATCGGGCTTTGAGGATTTTCTTAACCGTGATTAAGGCGGTGTCTGGGGTAACATCCTTAAGCGATCGCAGCGCCGCTTCACAGGCATCGGCTAACATGACAATTCCTGTTTCTCGCGACTGAGGAATCGGTCCATCATAGCGAAAGTCTGCTTCTTTCACCGAATCTACCCCCTCTTCCTGAGCACGTTGTTTGGCTTGAAAGTAAAAATAGGAAATCAGCAGTTTCCCTTGGTGTTCGGGAATAAAATCCCGAATGGCTTTCGGTAACTGATGTTTGCGAGCCATGACCAACCCTTCAGAGACATGCTTTTTAATAATCTCGGCACTCTTACGGGGGTCGTTAATTTGATCATGCTTGTTGGGACCGCCCATTTGATTTTCAATAAATCCCAACGGATCATGCATTTTACCAATATCGTGATACAAAGTACCAGCCCGAACCAGTTCCACATTACAGTGAAGTTCACGGGCGGCGGCTTCAGCTAACGAGGCAACAAACAAGGTATGTTGGAATGTGCCTGGCGCTTCCGTAGCTAACCTTTTGAGCAATGAACGGTTCGGATTGGACAACTCCGCTAACCGAATTGGCGTCACCAAATCAAACAAACGTTCTAGATAAGGAGAGAGCCCCAATGCCACAATACTCCAGGCTAACCCCGATACCCCGTAGAGAGCCGCACCCGGTAGCACCGCGTACCAAATTGTGCCAGCACTGGCACTCATAATCAGATTCAGAACCAGATGAACGCTGCCCTGGGTCAATCCCACGATACCACCTAACAACGCCAATTCCTCCCGCGATCGCATCCGTCCGGCAATTAACGCCCCCACCAAACCCCCAGTACCACCCGCGATTAAAAATTCCCAGCTCACCTCCATGCTAAATGTGACCAAGCCGGTCAACAGCACCACCACCGTCGCGCCCAAACTTGACCCATAGAAACTCCCCACTAACAACCCAATCGCGGGCAGGCTATTATATTGCCCCCCCAATAGTGCCAAAACGGGTGTACTTAAACTCAACAGCAGCACCAAAATATGGTCACGTTGCCGCAGGGGGGGATGGACTCGACGTTCGACTAACCAAAAAATACCAACTCCCCCGGTAACCAAACCGCCAAATCCAATCAGCCCCATCCAGTTAATTTCGCGACGACTCAAGCCATAGTAATCCAGCAGGACAAAATCCGCCTGGGTAATTTCCTCGCCCGCTTCGACAATGACTTCTCCTTCTTGAGCCGTCACCATCACAGGATCTACAGATCGAGCGGCTTGTTCTGCCCGGCGCTTGGTTTGTTCTGTATCTTCAATTAGATTGGGCTTTAAGTTAGAGGTCAGGAGTTCCACGGCTAAGGGTTGTGCCTCAGCCGGAATCAGCCTACTCACCTGCACCGCTACCGCATTGTTTAATAGATCCGAGGGCAATCCCGGCGGAATTCCTTGGGTGAGAATGTGGCGAGTGGCATCCTGAATTCCCTGTTGAGTTTCCTGCCAAGCCGAATCAGACAGATTGAGTACGGATGCATCGTAGGCAGGAGTTGATTCCGGGGTTACACTTGATGAGAGTTGAGCCACTGCCTTTTGGTAACCCTGACGAGCTTTACTGGCTGTCTGCATCAACTCAGAGAAGGCTGGGGTAGACGCTACTTGACGGTAACTTTGCAATTCGCTTACCGCTTGGATAAACTCCCGAGTCAACGGTTTTTTCTCTCGGTTCGGGATAACCACTCCAGGCTCAAAGGGGTTGACCGGAGCATTATCTTCGACGAAAGCCACAATAGCTTGCCATTCCCATGCTTCACTCTGGCGCAGATACTGCTGGGTGGCGGCGGACAACACGGAGGTTGGCACAAACGGAAACGAACCACTAATTTCTCGCCATTGGTCTATTTTGTCCAATGATTGTTGTAGGTTTTGATCAACCTCTTGGCTCACAGATTCGTCAATCTTTAAAACCGGGAACGAACCCGTCCTAGCCTCTTTGCGTTTTTCTTCTGTGGTTTTAGTATCCTCAACACTGGCATCAAAGCGAGCGCGAATGGTATAGGGAGCCTCCCTACCAACATTGAGGGTTGGTTGATTGTAAAAACGGTTTCCCATCACGCTGGTGAGAGAAACGACGGCTAAGACAAACATGACGGGTGAACGTCCTTGCCGCTTTGCTGATGGTGGTGGATTGCCTTTTGTCCCCAGGAAGGGAAGGGTTTGTTTTAACTGATGACCTGGCTTTTTTTGCTCAGGGGAAAGATGACCATCCGATCCGATGAATGGAAGGATGGTACGAAATTGCTCAGATTTTTGCCGCAGGTGGTTTAGCTGTTGCGTCAACGAGTGGAGCGTTTTCATAGCAGAAGAGTTGCCTTTTTAGGTGAGCGGTAGCGGTGAAACCGCGAGGCAGATGGGTTGGGATTTGCGGTCAGTTCATCGGGTTTGAGTTAGTCGGCTGTAATGTTTGAGTTTAGCTCTTTTTAGCTGACAAAACATGGCTTACCCACCTATCTATAACTTATAAACGACGTTGAATGATATCCGGTGCAGCAATGGCTGCTTGTTTGTACCGACCATTGATTTGGTTTTGATCGTAAACCCCTAGCCAAACCGCTAGTAATTGGTCTGTTAATTGTCGCCTCTTTTTGAAGACCGGAAGTTTTAGGGCAGCAACTCGCCAGCTTACTGGAATACCGTTGATACCGTTATAAACACCCGCTAATGCCCCTGTCAAAGCCGCCGTAATTTGGTTTTGGTAACCGCTGCGAACGGCACGGATGACACAGAGACGAAAATCTTCGGGTGTATAGAGGAAACAATAAAAGGCTAAAGCGATCGCCATGTCTGAGGCATCCCCCCTATTACCTAATTTTGCTGATGGACGGCGCACCTTCGTCTTGGTGGTTTCTAAATCCGCACCGACTTCTATAAGGGTTTGGACTTGTTGTAATTGGTAGGCTAAGATGGTTTGCTCTGTCCCCAAGCATCTAAGGATGTGGGGAATCAGGGTTGTTTGGTTCAGGGTTTCGGTGAGAGTCAGAGCCATGGCGGTAGCGATTGCCCACACCCCAGTTGAGGCGTCGGTTTCGAGTTGCCAAATTGCTGCCGCCTGAACCAGGTGTTGCCGTAACCACTCTTGATTTTCGTGAAAAAAAAGTGCCATTGGCAGAGTTGCCACCGCGGCTTCGCTGCTTTGTGCTTTCCCTTTCAATTCTAGGAGTGAGGGTTGGCTTTGGCTACAGCGAATGATCCAATCGTCTAGATTCAGCCTGCCTGTGTCGATTAAACTCTCGATTCCACAAGTGGCGATTTGACTCCAAGCGGAGAGTTTGGGGATATAGAGGTGGGACTGACTCGGTTTAGGTTTGCTTTTGGTGAACTGAAGCGATTTTCTGCCAACTGGATCACCGAGTTCTTGATCAAGGTGATGGCTGACTAGCTCACCGATCAAGCTACCCACTAATGCTCCTTGAAATCGGCACAGAAGAGAATGCTGCATTAATTTGCTCTTGCCCCTGTTTTCAGGGTATGGACGAGAGCTAAGAGTCCCAAGCGATAACTTTCGACCCCAAAACCGCTGATCTGACCAACAGCTACGGGGGCGATGAATGAGTGATGTCGAAATGGTTCGCGCTGATAGATATTACTCAAATGTACTTCCACTACAGGCAGGGCTACGGCGGCTAAGGCATCGCGTAGGGCTACACTGGTATGAGTATAAGCACCAGCATTGATTAATATCCCCTGATGCTGCGTTCTCGCTGCTTGTATGGCGTCAACTAAAACACCTTCATGGTTGGACTGTAACGTCACAACTTGGCAGGATAATGAACTTGCCTCCTGTTGCAGGAGTTGGTCAATTTCTGCCAAGGTTACCGACCCATAAATACCAGGCTCTCGGAGTCCTAGAAGATTCAAGTTAGGACCATGCAGGACGAGAATACTCAAAGAACTCCGAGCTTGATTCGGCACGTTCACTAATTACCGGGAACGACGGCGTGGATTATTCACCGGAATGGGGATGAGTTCGGGTTCCGGCTGCGGTTCAGGACCCAAGAGGGTTCCAACCAGCTTGCGTGCCCATTCTTTCAGTTTTTCCAACACCTTTTCTATATAATCCATTAAACTGAATGCTCCTATGAAACAACTTAATAGGTTTTTGACCGTCTTAACAACAGGACCAGTGCTAGACGCCTTTCTCCGCACTACTTTGGGAACTATTGGGCGCTTTGGTGAAAACCTTGCCCAAGTTAAGACTATGACGCTGATATTAAACTGAGCGGTTTTCCTATTCCTATACACCGTCTGGATCGTTTTAACCCATCTGTTGCATTTCTTAACGTTCAGCATAACACAGAACCCCAAAGCCTAGCTATCCCCTAAACGGAATATGGAGTCGATCCTGCGATCGCAACGGTTTTGGCTTCTCTACCTTTAGTTATAACTCAAGTTAGATGTGAGCCTAATGGTATGGCTCCAATAATCGGCGTCGCAGTTGGTCAAGGGCATAACAGGCACTCCAATGACGAACCGAAGCCCGATCGCGATCGCGACCAAAGTTATATTTAAAACACTCAACTCTATCATCTGGCGTCGCCAAACCGATATACACCAACCCCACCGGCTTAGATTCATTCCCACCGCCTGGTCCAGCAATGCCAGTAATACTCACACCCCAATCCGTCGTTAGCCGCGATCGCACACCCAATGCCATTTGCTGGGCAACCTGTTTACTCACCGCCCCCCATTTATCCAGTTCTGATGACTTAACGCCAAGTAAGGATACTTTTACCTCATTGCGATAAGAAATTATCCCACCCCAAAAATAGTCAGAACTTCCGGGAACGGCTGTCAACATGCTGCCTACACCGCCTCCCGTACAGGATTCGGCTACACTCACCGTTTGATTCACTTCCTTTAAAAGCTGACCCACAACCGAGGCTAGGGTATCTGTATCCACACCAAAATAGTCAGCCCCGGCAATTTGCCGCAGTTCCTTGACAACAGGTTCAATTACCTGTAAGGCTTCCCCTTGAGATGGCGCACGGGCGCTAACCCGTAACCGAACTTCTCCCTGAGAAGCGTAGGGGGCGACGGTGGGGTTGGTTAAGTCAAAAAATGACGCCACTTTTTCAGCTAACGCCGATTCCCCAATTCCCCAAAATCGTAAGGTTTGACTATAGATAATTTGCTCTCCCCAACCTTGACCTTTGAGATAGGGAACCGCCGTTTCTCGCCACATCCGCTGCATTTCACTGGGAACACCGGGAAAGGTGAGAATGGTTAAACCGGGACGCGGTTGCCAAATTATCCCCGGTGCGGTTCCCTTGGGGTTCGGTAAAACCTTAGCGCCTTCGGGAATCAGGGCTTGCTTGTGATTATTGGCAGTCATTTGCCGCCCCCGTTGAGCAAATTTGCGAGCAATATCCTCAATGATGTCCAATTGCTCAATCAGGGGAACGCCAAAGAAATCCGCTAAGGTTTCCGTGGTCAAGTCATCGGGTGTCGGTCCGAGTCCTCCCGTAAATATCAGAATCGCCGAGCGATCGCAAGCCATTGCCAAGACTTGCTTTAACCGAGAGGGATTATCGCCGACAACGGTTTGATAGTAGTGAGGAATACCCAGATCTGCCAATTCGCAGGCTAAAAACTGGGCATTCGTATTCAGAATATCCCCTAGCAGTAACTCTGTACCAACACAAATGATTTCTGCGCTCATTGGTTTGTCCTTTGTCCTTGGTCATTTGTCCTTGGGCAAAATAGAGAATAGCAAACAGCCGACTTGACGATCCCTTATTATGACGAATGACAAATGACGAATGACAAAATTACACCATTGTAGGTACAGGAATATTCAGATGGGGATATAAGGGGAAGCGATCGCACAATTGAGCCACGCGACGCCGACAATCAGCGGCGATGGTTTCATCCTCTGGATTGAGTAAGCGATCGGCAATAATATCGCCAATCTCGATAAATTCAGCCACTCCCATCCCGCGTGTCGTCATCGCCGGGGAACCCAGACGTAAGCCACTGGTGACGAAGGGAGACTCGGGATCAAAGGGAACGGTATTTTTATTCGCGGTAATATTCACACCACTCACCAGTTGATCCGCCCGCTTCCCGGTCATGGAAATACAGCGTAAATCCACTAGCATTAAATGATTATCCGTCCCGCCAGAGACAATTTTCAGACCCCGTTTTTGCAGTTGACTAGCGAGGGCTTGGGCATTTTCAATCACATTAGCCGAATAGTCTTTAAATGCCGGTTGTAACGCTTCACCAAACGCCACCGCTTTCGCCGCGATCGCATGTTCTAATGGACCGCCCTGACTTCCTGGGAACACCGCTTTATCCAGCTTTTTCCCCAGTTCCGGATCACGGGTGAGAATTAAGCCGCCTCGGGTTCCCCGCAGGGTTTTGTGCGTGGTGGTGGTGACTACATCACAATGGGGAATGGGGTTGGGATGATGACCTGTCGCCACTAAACCCGCGATGTGAGCAATATCCGCCAGCAGGTAAGCGCCCACTTCATCAGCAATGCTGCGGAATTTTTCAAAGTCAATAATACGCGGATAAGCCGAATAGCCACAAATCAGCATCTGGGGGCGTTCTTTGAGGGCAAGTTCGCGCACCTGATCATAATCCAGTTGCTCGGTTTGGGGGTTAACGCCGTAGTGACAAACCTTAAACCACTTCCCCGACACATTCACAGGCGAACCGTGGGTGAGGTGTCCCCCATGGGATAAATCCATCCCCATAATCCTGTCTCCCGGCTGGAGCAGCGCCAGGAATACGGCAAAATTGGCTTGAGCGCCGGAATGGGGTTGGACATTCGCATGAGCTGCGCCAAAGAGCCGTTTAGCCCGGTCAATGGCAAGCTGTTCGACCTTATCGATGAATTCACAACCGCCATAGTAGCGCTTTCCGGGTAAGCCTTCAGCGTACTTATTGGTTAAGACTGAGCCTTGAGCCGCCAGTACCGCCGGGGAGGTAAAGTTTTCACTGGCAATCAGTTCCAGATGGTCACGCTGGCGTTGAAGTTCTTGGCTAATTCCCTCAGCGATTTCTGGGTCAGTTTGAGCGAGAAAATCTAAGTTCGTTTGAGTCACGTCCGTCAATCCCTTACGATGCTATTGCCGTCCAGTTGGGTTCATACAAGTTTTACCACATTGCCCGTTGCCGTTGCTTTGCCCAAACCCTGACCCATCTCAAAAAACGCATACACTTGG
>NZ_JBKHHI010000021.1:0-28983 GCF_046539235.1 Coleofasciculus sp. | reverse complement strand
TACTGTAGTGCTATGCTTCAACTGTAGCGCTCTAGTCCAGTCCTGTCGAGGGAGTGTTGATTGTGTAGGGGCTCACTTTGACTACTATCGTTTCTGCCCTTACCCAGATGTGACTAAACCCGCCCCAACCCTGTAGAGACGTAGCAGGTTACACCTGAGTTTTGAGTTTTAATGAGGACAGGTGCTTTGAGGAAGAAAATCGGTGCAATGTCCCAAATGTAGAAAAGTAACGCTCCTAGACGGCTATTTAGAGCATCAGTTTGCCGTGAAGTATTGCCAAGAGTGTAAAGGCACCTGGATTCCTGCCAAAGAGTATGAAACATGGCAGGCAAGTCAACCGTCTAATCCGGGAATGCCTGACCTCCCCCCTGAATCACTAAATGTGGATTTTGTCAAGTCCCCTTTCGATACCAAAGCCGCATTATGTCCAGAGTGCCAGCGCTATCTATCTCGCGCTAAAGTTAATCTCAAGACTCCCTTTTATGTGGAACGGTGTTCTAACTGTCGCGGGATTTGGTGCGATTACGGCGAGTGGGACATTCTAGAAAGGTTGGGACTCCATACCATAATTGAGCAACTCTTTACCAACCAATGGCAGACTAAGGCGCGAGAACGGCAACTTTGGCAAAAAGAACGCCAAGCCACGGCTGAAAAATTAGGGAGTGAGTTAGCGGCGCAGGTGATTGAGTTGGGGGAACAGTTAGCGGCACATCCAAATGGCGATTTTGGTGTGGCTTACCTGATGCGGCGCGTCGGCGGCAACTGGCAACAGCATAATCAGAAATAGACTATGGGGATGTCTAATGATCGATGCTATCCTTTATTAAGATAGATTAAGCAATGTAAAGCAATAATCATGTCCAGCGTTTCTACTCCTCAAACCCATCGCGTCGTTGTCATTGGTGCAGGAATTGGGGGGCTAACGGCTGGCGCACTTCTTGCCCGTCGAGGTTACTCAGTGTTAGTCCTCGACCAAGCCTTTGTCCCTGGCGGATGTGCCTCCACGTTCAAGCGTCGCGGCTTTACCTTTGATGTGGGTGCAACCCAAGTGGCAGGTTTAGAACTAGGTGGCATTCATCAGCGAATTTTCGAGGAGTTAGAAATTGACTTACCCACCGCGACTCCCTGTGACCCCGCTTGTGCCGTATTTCTCCCTGGCGAAACTGAACCGATTAACGTTTGGCGCGACCCAGAAAAATGGGCAAAAGAACGGCAACGGCAATTTCCGGGGAGTGAACCCTTCTGGCAACTGATGACCACTTTATTCAATGCCAGTTGGAGATTTCAATCCCGTGATCCCGTATTACCTCCACGAAGCCCCTGGGATTTGTGGCAATTAATCTCAGCGGTGCGTCCAGATACCCTGATTACGCTACCGTTTACGTTTATGACGGTGGGAGATGCGTTGCGCGGCTATCGACTCTATGACAATCAGCGTTTGAGGACATTTCTGGATTTACAACTGAAGCTGTATTCCCAAGTGGGTGCCGATGAAACCGCTTTACTGTATGCTGCAACTGCCCTCGGCGTTTCCCAAGAACCTCAAGGATTGTTTCACCTGAAAGGAAGTATGCAAGTGTTGAGCGATCGCCTGGTCGCCGCCTTGGAGAAATGGGGTGGTAAACTGCTGATGCGTCATACTGTGGAACAGATTCAGGTTTCCAGGGGCAAAGTGACGGGCGTCAAGGTGAGAAATCAGAAAACGGGACAAGTTTGGACAGAATCAGCCGATGAAGTGGTGGCAAATGTGACGGCACAAAACCTGGTTAAGTTATTGGCAAACCAAGCACCTAAGGGTTATCAGTACCGCGTCGATAAATTACCACCAGGATCAGGTGCTTTTGTCATTTATCTGGGTGTTGACCAAAGGGCCATTCCTGCGGGTTGTCCACCTCACCTGCAATTTCTCTACGATTACAACGGTGAGATTGGCGAAAATAACTCTTTATTTGTCTCGGTTAGTCAACCCGGTGATGGTCGCGCCCCAGAGGGAAAAGCCACGATTATTGCCTCCTCGTTTACCGATACCCGAATCTGGTGGCAAGGTTCTCAGGAGGATTATGACCAGTTAAAAGAAGATTATACCCAAGGCGCGATCGCACGGCTAGGTGAGTATTTTGACTTAACTCCAGAAACCATTATCCACCAAGAAACAGCAACACCCCGAACCTTTGCCTATTACACCGGACGCGAGCAAGGAATCGTCGGCGGAATTGGTCAGCGAGTGCCGACATTCGGTCCGTTTGGCTTTGCTACTCGCACCCCGATTAATCACCTATGGTTGGTGGGAGATTCTACCCATCCTGGTGAAGGGACAGCTGGAGTCAGCTACTCAGCATTTACGGCGGTACGGCAAATTCAGGTAATCTAAAGAAAGAGTTTTGTTGGTAGACGGCAATGGGATTAAACCTGTTGGCAATAGAATAGAGACCATAACCTTTGTCGGTTTTGTGTATACATAGTTGTTTGGATTAGGGAAAACTGCCGTGGATGGGGGGAATCAGCAACGAATCTTAGGTTATTTCATCGAAGAGGCGAAAGAACACCTTGACACCCTCGAACAAGGGTTATTGAATGTGCAGGAAAGTGCCCAAAACCCAGAGATGGTGAATGAGATGTTTCGTGCGGCTCATTCGGTCAAAGGGGGGGCGGCAATGCTAGGCTTTAGCAGTCTCCAAAAAGTTGCCCACCGCTTAGAGGATTGTTTGAAGATTCTCAAAGAACATCCCGTTAAGCTTGATCGCCATGTCGAGAGTTTATTCTTACAAGGCTACGACATTCTCAAAGACCTGATCGAACAACTGCAAGGACCCTTTGGTCTCCGGGATGATGAAGCCGATAAAATGGTGCAAGCCGCCGAACCGACGTTCAAGGAATTGCAGACGTACTTGGAACGGTTGATTAGTGGTGGTGAACCAGCAACCGCAGCGCCGGCAAAATCAGCAAAGGGTGGAGCTAAAGCGGCGGGTCAAGCACCTGAGAACTTTTCGGCTCAGGTGACAGGTATCCTCAAGCAAATGTTGCAACTATTCAAACAATCAGAAACACCCGCCAATCGTCAAAAGCTGCAAGAAAATTGTCATCAGCTAGCGAAACTCGCCCAAACGGTTGAACCCTGGCAAGTCTTGGTAAAAAATGCCTCTGATGCGATCGCGAATTCGCAAAATTCGTTCCATACTCTCGCACCTGTGATTATTAAAGAACTCAAACAAGCTAGCGATCAAGTCCAACAAGGAAAAGAAAGTGCTCTCAAGGCAAGTCCAACGTTACAGAAGTTGGCAGCAGCTACCCCCAGCAAAGGCGGTGGTAAACAGATTACGATTACCGTGGAACCCAAAGCGGCAGCTAAAGCGATCGTCAAAGCCTTTGATAAACGGCAACTCACTCAACTGACCAAATTACTGGTTCAAGCCACTCGCACTTCTTCGTAGGTGATATCAAATGCTTCTTGCGCCCAATTATTATTGATATATTGGGCTTCATCGACGATCGCGATTGCCTTCGGCACAAGAAGATAGCTTATCGCACTCTCTTCCCTCAACCTAACCCAAACAGCTATCGCACTCAATCCAAATCCATGCGATCACCTCTGCCTTACGCTTAGAACGCATCATTTAGGTAGAGACGTTGCATGCAACGTCTCTACCTAATAACATGGGGGCAGAGGGACTTGAACCCTCACGACCTTTTACGGTCAACGGATTTTCATTCTCACTGTAGCTTTCGCTACTGCCTTCACTAGCATCTGAGAATTGGACTCTCTCTTTACCCTCGGCTTCACGTTAGGGTAGCTCCCGTCGAGTCTCTGCACCTTCCAATAAGTTTTGAGTTTTGAGATTTGAATGAATTTGTTTTAACTCATAACTCAGCACCCAATACCCTCTTATCGGCTTGGCTCAGGATTGCCTTATCTGTTTTCAGACGTAGGTTTCCCTGAATTTGAGAGCATCCACTTGACAGATTTCTCCATCAAGGCTCAATTTACTTAAGTCCGTAGCGTCTACCATTCCGCCACGCCCCCTTTCGGGTTGTGCTTCAGTATTGAAGTTTACCTCAAAACCTCCGCATTTGTCTATTTGAACATTAAATGGGGCAGATTGGCAACTAGAAAATTTGAGCAGCCTGAACAAGGTAAGATAGTAGGGGCGATAGAAGAGTCTTAGGATAGCCTAGCGTAGGACTATTCAAATCTTGATTCTCCGATCGCCTGTATTCTGTAGACGAGTTGCCGCTATAACGACCATCATGATTGTTGCATTACTCTATCTCACTTTAGGTGGACTCTACCTAGTCGTCGTTCCCTTGATCACGTACTTTTATCTAAAACAGCGCTGGTATGTGGCTAGCTCCTTTGAGCGTAGCTTCATGTACTTCCTCGTCTTCTTCTTCTTCCCTGGATTGTTACTGTTCAGCCCATTCCTGAACTTCCGCCCCAAGAAGCGTCAGATCCAAGCTTAATTGACCAATGCGACGAATTGATGCGATCGGAATTGCCATCGGCGTGTTTGCGGCTGGTGGTATTATGTATATCCTCTTGCAGGTTGCTGGTTTGGACGAGATGAAAGCCGGGATTTGGAGTCAAGCCCTCTTAGTCGGCGGTTTACTCGGCTGGGTACTCACATATCTGTTCCGAGTGGGGACTCACAAGATGACCTATAACCAGCAACTGAAAGAGTACGAGGATGCTGTCTTGCAAAAGCGCCTCGAAGAGATGACCCCAGAAGAACTTGCTCAGTTACAAGCTGAATTGGAACAAGAGTCTGAATAAATCAACCCATGATGAATTGGAAATCCCTGTTCCCTGTTCCCTGTTCCCTGTTCCCTACCGATGACCAAAATTTCCCATTGCTTCGAGACTCTACGCCAACGCTCTGAATGCGCCTTTATTCCCTTTATCACAGCAGGTGACCCGGATTTAGTCACCACGGCTCAAGCTTTGCGAGTCCTTGACAAATCAGGGGCGGATATGATAGAGCTAGGTGTGCCATATTCCGATCCCTTGGCTGATGGTCCGACGATTCAAGCGGCGGCGACACGAGCATTGAAACGGGGGGTACGATTGGATGATGTCCTCGCGATCGCGCAGGAAGCAACCCCCGATCTAAAAGCGCCCATTATTCTATTTACTTATTACAACCCCATTCTCAACCGAGGGATTGAAGTCTTTTTAAAACAAATTGCCGCCGCAGGGATAGCGGGGTTAGTCGTGCCGGATTTACCCTTAGAGGAAGCGGAATCGCTGATCCAGCCTGCGACTGAAATTGGCATCGAAGTCATTTTGTTAGTTGCACCCACCAGTCCCAAAGCTAGAATTGACGCGATCGCCAAAAAATCCCAGGGCTTCATTTACATGGTTAGTGTTACAGGCGTCACTGGGATGAGAAAGCAAGTCGCATCCAGTGTTCCAGATTTACTCCAGGAAATGCGGGCAGTTACTGACAAACCCATTGGCGTTGGTTTTGGCATTTCCCAACCCGAACACGCCCGACAAGTAAAACAGTGGGGCGCAGATGCGGTAATTGTGGGGAGTGCTTTCGTTAACCGTTTAGCTCAAGGAACCCCGACTGAAGGATTAAAAGCGATTGAGGAGTTTTGTCAATCCCTCAAATCAGCGATTATAGATTAGCCTTCTTTTCAGATTTTGCACCGTTGTTGATCCAGAACAAGAAACTCAAGAATTAGAGAGTTCTGGTGACAATGATGGTTCTCTCCATACAATCCGTAGAACGTATGTCAAAAAGATTTCCCGAAAAAATAAGTGGCGTGATTTGGAGGATGCTTATGAATTTCTTTTTGGAGTAAGTATGACAGCTAGGTATTTAAGAGGATTAGAAAAATTAAATCGTACTGCTAGAGAGCATTATTTTCACAACGAGAATATTGTCCAGAAGTGTTTTCAGTTCAGATCTCAATCTGCGGTGGTGGTGGGGTGGACAAAATTTTGCCCACCTTACCGAATTAGGATAAATGTACTCTTGTTCCCAGACGTTCCACCTCAGAGACGTTCCACCGGAACGTCTCTACTAATGAACCTCAACAAAAACGCCGCTGCGAGCAAACTCCTCTTCTTCGGGAGTAAAGTAAGGGGCGTTATCTTCCAGAGTTGGGTCGAAGCTGTAGGCATCTTGCAGGAAGTTTCCTTCTAAAACAGCCTTTTCTAACTCCTTGATGTAGGTGTCAGCCAGCTTACACAACTCTTGGATACCCTGTTCGTCACCTCTGTCCAAAAACTTTTGTAGTCCCAAATGAAATCCCGATAAGCGGGCGGTGGGTTTGAGCATACTATAGATATAGTAAATGCGATCGGTGGTGATGCTGATGTGACGCAAAGTGCGGGCGCGGGTCAACTCGGCATCCAGACTGGGCCAATAGCGGCTGGTGTAGAAGGCTTGTTCATCCCGTTGATACCACTCTTCCGAACGGGCGATGGAGGAGTTCACGGTATTATGCAACTTCCAGAAAAACAGACGCATGGAAGGTCCATCGGTTACTGTAGCCAACTTGTTGTCGAAGGACATACTAAACTGGGTGGCATGGAGTTCCTGTCCCAACAATAGGTACTCCATCGGGTACATATCTACTTCCTTGTTCTGTACCACATAAGCATTCAAGTGATGGCGACAGTAGGGACAAGGGTACATCGTGGCAAACAGTTGGATGAACTCCTTGAAAATCCCGATCAGCTTTTGCTGGACTTCCGGAGATTTGGTGCAAACGATTTCAGCAGACGTATGGAAGAAACGCCAAACCCCTGGTCCGATGTAGTAGGGGAAGCTGACTCGCATTTGAGCATCTTGCACGTAGCTGCGGTTAAGCCATACATCGATAAATGCCACATACTGGGAGAGGGCACCACATTCGCGACCAAACTCCAGACGTTCCCGGCGCTTCTGCACACCGTTGAGGTAGTGGTGACTCAGCCGCCAAGCCTGCAAAATTGCCAGTTTTTGCTGGGGCGTGCAGTTGGGGAATTCTTCGCAAACGTCGCCACCATAGCGATCAAATTCTCCGACAGCTTTAGTCTCTTCGTACAACTGATCCAAGGCGGCTTCGTCGGGATTGGTGTTTTTTTCAATATCATCCGCCGTACAAACACTAAACGCTGCCAGAAGTTTCGGCATGAAGTCTTCGTACCAGTAAGCCACAGGCATCATGGCGCCGTCGATTTCTTCCCGATCATCTTGGAGAATCACTCGGTTCCATTGCTTCAAGTAAGCCTTGGGATCGTCCCCATTCGTTGTGGGTGACGGGGGGTTCAGTTCCCCATTCAATTCCAGTTGGCGCAACCGATTCAGTTCATTGATTGCCAGCACTCCTTCAACCAAATCTCCCAAGTGAAGGTGCTTTTTCTTCATCGTGATGGCGAATTCTACCCCAGCGGCGAATTTCTCGCGAACCGTGGCAGATTTGCTGCGGGTTTCCTGCATCCGCTGCGCCTCCGCTAGCATTTCTGGGGTTTTTTCAATGTTCTGCCAGTTTTTGATCCGATCTTGCAGGCGGGCGTATTCGGCTTCGATGGAATGAATCACCTGATCCAGTACGGGATAGCAAGCCTCTTCCACAATCCCCAAGGCTTTGTAGAAGGTGATCGCAACGCGCACAAACTGGGTGAAATCAGAAATGCGGTAGGGTAAATCCCTTACCCGTAAATGGGTTTCGTGGTTAGCCGAAAAACTTTCCCGGAAGCAGCGATAAGCAGCCCCCTGAATCAATCGAAACAAACCAATTTGCATTTGTAGGCGAGAAGTGCCCCGCTTTCGGGTACAGTCATCCTTAACTTGTTGGGTGAGGATTTCCTCAAGCTTTGTCACCTCCGCTGCCAAATCTTGACTGCTGAGGGTGGTGTCTGCTTCAAAGGATTGTGCCTGTAGGGATTGGGTTGCGGTAACCGAGGACTCTTGATCACCACCTAACCCTTGATTATCTTCGGGAATAACTGGGCAGAATTCTTCAAAGTCAATGAAATCTTCATCGTCGCGATCGCCTTCGGTTAATTCAACGTAGGAATCATGATAGCCATTCGAGGCTTCGTTTTCTTCAGGAACAAGCTGGCAAAACTCTTCAAAGTCGATGAAAGCGTCGCCATCGCGATCAACTTCTTTGATCATCTCTTGCAGTTCTTCATCTGTCAGCCCGAACTTACTCATGACATTTTTCAGTTCGTTGGCGCAAATATGTCCCGAACTGTCCTCGTCGAAAACGCTAAAGGCAAGTCTCAGCCGACTTTCGCGATCGCCTTGTTGAGACACCATCAGGGCTTTGAACTCTTCAAAGTCGATCGCACCGGAACCGTCTATGTCCACCTCTTGCATCATGTCATGCAATTGGGCATCTGTGGGATTTTGACCCAGCGATCGCATGACGGCACTTAACTCCTCCGCAGAAATTTCGCCACTGCCATCTTCATCGAAAACTCTGAAAGCTTGCCAAAGCCTTTCCACCTCGGCTTCGTTCATTGTCTTTGGGTTTTGTTTATTCATTTTTGCCAATTTTAAAGCAAGTTCTCAAACTTCATTCCAGTTTTTCTCTAAAAAACTATAAAACGGCTCATTCGTCAAGTTGACTCAGAAAAGTCTGTGTTGTCCGAATTTAGGGAAGAAAACAAATGATGCCAATCGGGAGAACCTGTTTCGGCTTCTTTCACTTCAAAGGTGACATGACAAGCTTGGGGTTGTTCTAGTGCCTGAAGGCACAGTTCAGCAATATCCTCTCGACTAACTTTCCCTCGGATATTATCGCCTTGTTCAAAGGCTAAATCGTTACCGCCTGGTTCTTCAGTTAAAGCACAGGGACGGATAATCGTATAAGGAATACCACTTTGGCGCACCGCATCTTCTCCCCGTAGCTTCCAGGTGAGAATGCCGCCTAATTGGTCATTCATTCGCACGGCTGGCGGTTCTTCTTCTAAGTTAATTCCGGGACGCCCTGGACGGGTGACTCCAGCAGAACTAATCATAATAAATTGAGGCAAAGTCTGACCATTGTAAGCTTTAATTGTTTCTACTTGTAAGGAAAATGTTCCGGGTTCAAAGTGGGGATTAAGTGCGCCGTCATACTCAAACTTACTCAGCATCAATTGCACAGCGTAAATATGGCTCGGATCAAAAGGTTCAGCATCCTGGAGAGTTTTGGCACGAAATACCGGAATCAGTGCCTCAAAGGGAACCTGAACATCAATCCAGGTATCTTTTTCAGTATCAAACGAGTAGCAATAAGAAATGCCATCCCACCTTGATTCTGTTCGCAGAATAAACTTATAACGTTGTCCATCACCTTTAACGCGCAGTTCCATCCCCTCATATCCGGCTAAATTTAAAGGTGGCTCGAAATTACGGGTGCGAACGGAAACAAAACCACCCGAATTTTTGGTGGATACAGTGCCACTGAATAATGCCGCATTATCCATCAGACGAATTGAGCTTTCACTCACACCGCCCATCACTACGTCATCCACAGCCCCCCAGGTTTCTTTCACATCATCTGAGGGATTTTTGAAATTAAAAATAAGTTGTTTTCCGGGTTCGAGATGATTAGCGGCGACTTGAACTAAATTCTTAATCCCTTGATAGTCTACAATTTCGGGACTATCGACAACTTCTGGCATATAGAATTTGATGCCTTGATAATATTTTTCTCGGGTTGGCGTATCTCCTTCTACAGGTTGCACGCGAACACCTGTGCAACAAATTACTGCTGAGATACCCTCCATCATGACAGGGGTTAAGGTTTCTGGGATAGTGATATCAGCTTCAAATAGTTCCACCTCATCTCCCAGCATTTCCCGCCCTCGTTGAGTATCTCTGACTAAAGCGCGTACCGGATAATTCCGTTCCATCAGACGCCGCACGACTCGCTTCCCAACGCCACCTGTTGCACCGACTACCAATATCTTACCCAATCGTTTTCCTCCACTTTGGCTTGGTTTATGATGTTGTGTATTACCTGAAAATAAGCGTTTTAAACAGCTAATAACAGGGATAACCTCAAAGTAAGCTAATGTTTTGACAAATCTACCAGCATCCCATTGGGAGCGATTATTCTGGGTCATTATCCCCTCCTACACTATTTATTTTTTTCAGTGTACCGAATTTGGCAACGGGGATGAATCCGCTATAGCGATTTACGATTCATCGGGCGGCAAAATGCCCACTTCAGCCATTCGATGGTACTCTTCAATAGTCCACAAGCGCAGTTTGACGGGGGGTTGAGTTTTTGGCATAACTTTTCTGGCTAAGATTGACCCATGGTTATCAATAATTTGAGGATTCATCGTTTATTGTAATCACTTCTCTCCCAGCTAGCCATATCGTTTACTGTGCCTTGATGGATACTTGGTATTGAGCTTCTCGAAATACTCATCGGTCACGGTTTCAGTTCTAGAGTTGACAATCACGGATTTTCCGGTAGTTTAGTATAAAATGCTCGAATCTGGACTTGTGCGCCCTAAGCTGCATCCAGAATAATGTTTAAGCTGAATAGGTTTAGCTGTGAGTTCTAAGAATTTACCTGAAACCACTGCCTACGTTCGGATTACCCAGCACTCTTGGCAACGGGGCAAAATCGAGGGAGAAGTTCAAGCGGCTGCTTATGAGTGGCAGTTTCAATGGCGTTTCCGTCAAGGTCAGTTGGTCGTCAGACCCGCTCTGGGACGCGCCTTAATCCAAGAACCACTGGGTCGATTTTTAGAGCGTTGCGATTACCAGTTGGAACCAGGAGGAGATTACGCTTTTACTATTCGGGCGGAATTATAAGAGTGTTGAGGGTTAACCCTTCACAGCTTTCGAGGAAACATGGTTTGTAGGGGCGGGTTTAGGGACTTTGGTATCGCTATTGATGATAACGTTGGTTCAAAACCCGCCCTGACCCAATTTTTAGGTCTGAGTTTGTAAGTAACGCTCGATTAGCAAGATAGCAACAATATCATCAATCGGTCGAGGCGGCTGGCGCATCCCTTGGGGAATTAGGCGTTGGAGTCCTTTGGGGGGATACATTAGCCAGTAGCGATCGCGGGCTTCTAATGTACTATAGCGTTCATCGACTAAGACAATGGGAACCGCGGCAGAAATGACTTCACGAATTTTCCCTTGCCATTGCTTAGAGGTGGTTTGGTTCCCCATGACAATTGTCTCAATGGAAAACTGCTGAGATAATTGTTTAATGGTTGCGATCGCCTGATCAGATGGCACAACTTGATGATAGGAAATCTTTTGGTCTTTCCCTTTCACCGCTAAACCACATTTATCTCGTCCTGGGTCAAACCCTAAAATCATCATTCAAACTATTTATTCCACTATTTTAGCTGTAGCGAGGAACGAACATCAGCATCTGGTAGAGATTCTTCATTCCGCTTCGCTCCATTCAGAATGACATAATTGGGTGCTTGGATACTCACGAGTATGACCAATGACGAATGACCAATGACCAATCACATCGAATTTCGATATTTTTCCAATAATTCTGGCAGGTAATCATACCCATCTACCCCAATTAAAGGAATGATTTTTGACCGTTGCTGCTGCAACATATCTTGGAACACTTCCCCTCCCAATTGTCCTTGCAAAATCGTCAGTAATCCCACGGCTTTGCGCCAGTCTTCTGTACCAATCTGCTCCAATAAATATCCGCCCAAGCTACCTGTGTAAATCGTTTTACTCCAGTTTTGTAACTGATAGTAGGCTTGCGCCAAGTACGCTAAATTAAGTCCCTGCAAATACAAATCCCCAGAAAATTGTGCGGCTTGCCACCCTTGTTCTAAATACGTAATTGCCTCTTGGGGTTGTTGCATAACCACATAAGCAATCCCCAAACTACATAAACAAAGGGCTTGACTTTGGCGATCGCCTAATCGTTCTAACAATTGCCGCCCTTGTTGCAGGTAAGTAATGGCGCTTTCGTAGACATCGGGATCAAGGGCTTGCTGTTGAGCTTGAAAGACCTGACTATAGCCCAAATTCGCTAAGGCATTGGCTTCGCCTAATTTATCCCCCGCCTGCCGTGCTAAAATTAATCCCCGTTGGCTATAATTAATCGCCTCGGCATAATTTTTCTGTGCCACACAAATACGGCTTAAATGATTATAGTTAGCAATTTCACAGACGCGATCGCTAGCTGAACGGGCAATCTCTAAGGCTCGCTCATGGAATTGTATTGCCCGATTATATCGACCTTGCGCCCGTTGGGAATAGCCTAATAACGTAAGAATTCGCGCTTTCTCTTCGGTTCCTTCAATGCGCCGTAAGGGTTCATCCAGGTAATCCATCGCATTCCGTAGATAATTCCCACTTAAGGAGGCAAAAACACCGCCATACAGGGGAAAATACTCCCGTTGGGCAAAGGTGCGAAGAATTTGCAGTGTCACCTGAAAACAACTATTCACTAAGCGTTCTCGTTGGGGAACCGTTGCTTGATTTAATGCCAGGGCAAGTTGTGACCAGATTACCGCAAATACGATAAAGGTGGAAATCGAGAGTCTCGCCCCCATTTTGGAGTTATAGACTCGTTGATCAAACCAACTAACTAACCGACGTTGTAACCATTGCAGAACAACGGTTAATTCCACCCAAGCATCCAGTTCTAATGTTGGCTGTTGGCGAATCCATTCATCGAGGGGTTGATTATACGCCAGCGCTTGAAACAATGACTTAGGTAGAGGACGATTCACCTTTTTTGCCCAGAGTCCCCAAGGTCCCCGTTGTTCAGCCAGTTCTTCAAATCCCAAGGAACCCTGACTTTGCTCATAAATCCAGCTGACTAAATCGTTTTCCAAATTTCCCCAAGCGGCTAACCCCCCAGTAATTCCTTGGGCTAGCTGTTCAAGTTCCCTGGCGCGATCGCGATCAGAACTAGCGGATGCTTCCTGCTGAAGGGTTTTGGCTAATTGAGCCAACTGAGATAGATTCAGAACAGGTTCCCGATTCGGATCGATCGCCCGCACAAAAGCAGTCAACCGTTCACTGTGATCAGCTTGAGTAATTCCTTGTGTGGCGGTTGCGATCGCCGCAGACACCTGATTCTCCTGCTGTACCCGTTCCCATTCGCTGCTAATCATATTCAGCGCCCTCTGCGCCCGTATCGCTTTAGCCTGTTTGAGTTCACTCGCCGGATTATCGATTTCCGCCTGAGTGCTGCTATGACGTTCATCCAGACAGCGTTCAAACATTTCCCCGGTTCCACTGCTGACACCTGACGCCAGCTTTTGGTAAACCTGTCGCTTGGAGCGGATTTTTCCTTTCAGCGTCGCGGCGACAATTTCATCAATCAGTTGAAAACAGCGATCGCGTAATGGTACAGAGTTTGTCATCGTGTTTTGTTCTCAAAACCTACGTTAATATCCTAGACTTGGGCTAACCTATGTTAATATGCACCGCTCAAATCAAAGCATTGTGTAGAAGCTAGAATTGAGCCACAGCCTACCTCACACGTCTTTTAACCACAGAGACAACCATGGGTACCCTGTCCCTCCCCTATCCCGATGACTTACTCATTACATCTGGTAAATCACCTCAAGCCTTAGGTATTAGTAGCGAGCAAGATGCAAAGCCTGCGGCATGGCTTCGCTAAACGCACTACACGGCTTTCGCCATTATTGACATTAAGGTTTAAATGCCGAACAGCTTATTTCTCTAGCCATTATTGAACGAAAATATTAACCAGAAAAATCTAAAACATATCAGCAAGCATTTGCCAGACTTCCAAGTTCATGAACCCTCTATAACTCTTGATGATGTTCTCCAACTTGGTCAGCAAATTGCGAGTCGTCCAGAAAACTTAATTGGCAATCCGGGAGACAGACAAATTTTTGAGCAATATGTAAATTTAGGAGGACAGCAAATTAGAGTTCGAGTTGTTCTCAATTCTTTAGGTCGGCTACGTTCTGTACATATTAGGGATAGGTAAAAACGATGAAAATTGAATGGAAACTCGATGAAGAAGGCGGCATCGATCCCATAGATCCAGTGGGCGATATTGTAATTACTGATGGCGATCGAACAATTCAAGAAGAATCAACTTATTTAGATTCTTGGTTCGACGCCTTAATCACTGGAGCCAAAAATATAACATCAGTCAACAGTTTAGTGATTGACATAGCAGAAGAACCCCAGGCTTTGAGACTTGAACGGGTATCGCTAGGGCTGCAAATTTATTATAAGGATAAAACCATTTTGGTGGCTGAATTAGATGAATTTATCAAAACATTAAAGCAATCAGCAACAAGTTTTGTCTTGATATTTAACAAAAAAGAAATTGAAAAAAATGAATTACTTGATAAAATTCGAGATTTTGTTGATTTTAAACAGAAACAGATTTGCTAAATTTGTCGTTGAGCTTTAGCGCTATAAACGTTCGCTGCCCGTCGTACAACCTGGTTTGTAGTTGCACTTTAGCGCGGTTCAAAATAGGGCGACCCGAACAAATTGAGCGGATTTGAGTAGTTCATTGATGCCAATTTGATACAAGCAGGTATCCGTGTCAACGTTAATAGGTCTAAAGAACCCAAGGCGGTTTAACGGGGTCCGGCTTCAATCGCAGAATTAGCAATGTTGACCATTATCGCTTCGGCTTGATTAACATCTGTACCCATCCCTTTTAAGGCAATTCGGTAATGGGTATCTTGCCACACCCATTCAATCACCGCTGGTGTACAAATACTCTGGCATCGACTTGGTGTAAAGTATCCCCAAATCCCATTGGTGAGCGGAATTTTTTTGATGAATCTATCTTCAGGAGAATACATCGGATTCACTGGTGTGGCGCTAAAAGCACCCAGGGTACAATTAGGCATTCCATTGCAGTTTTGTTTTAAGTTTAAGGCAATACTATAGGTATTGGGTGACCTAAAACTATTCACATAAATCCGCTGTCTAAACTTCGGCATTTGGCTAGGTAATAAAATTAAGGTATCGGTTTGTTGCTGGAGTTGCGGTAAGACAGGGGTGAATAGATTCGCTACCGGAGGTTGTTCTGAGGGTGTGTTGGGATTAGCGCGATCGCGATTAATTAACTGTCGCGCCGTTTCACGGGGAATCCCATAGCTAGCCAGGGTGCTGGGGGTGAATGGAGTTTGGGTTGACGCGATCGCAAGCCATTGATTATTCTGATTGATCACCACCGTCTCCCCAGTACTATTGTCCCAAAACCAGTGCGCGATCGCATAATTCTCAACAACTGTAATTTGAGTAACTTCTGGAGACAACCGAAACCCATTCCCCCTTTCCCATAAATCCAGGAGTACAACTTTCCGAATCACTCCCGTATCATCCGCTACAGCAGGAGTCGCTTCTGTCAATATTGTCAGCACCGGATAACTAGCCAATAGAATCAGGCTGGCGATGTACCCAAATCCAAAACTAACCTTCATAATTCCCTGTCATAAAAAGGTTTGTAGTTGCGCTTTAGCGCCATCTGCGAAGTATAATCCGTCAGGAATGGTTAGCCGCATTCTCTGACTATACCAACATTCCAGAATCTGAACTGCAAGACGCAGCAAATCCCATTTTAGATGACCTGATTGAGGGATGTGAAGAAGCATTACACCTCGCCACATAATCTTTGATTTGGTGTGGGAGGATGTCACTAAATTGTCGCGGTGTCTAGCATTGTAGAGACGTTGCATGCAACGTCTCTACAAGATTTGGGGGGGGTTGAGAAAAAAGGTTGAATATAGGGCGAGCCGAACAAATTGAATGGAATTGAGTTGTTGATTGATGCAAGCGGCTCGCCCCTACAGACACGCCCCAATTGTAAGCGAGCAGGTATCTGGGTGGGAATATCAGGGGTTTGGGATTCCGAAGCGATCGCGCGAATTAGGGTAGGTTCGCACCAAACGATGATACTCTGACTCGACGCCATAGTGTTACGATGTCGGATACATGATGAGCTACGGCTCACACTCACAACAGATGTAGATGCTACCTCTATGTTTACACTCGAAAGGATTTTGAGCTTAAAAGCGTGAAAAACAGTATAGTTTTTAGTATCTGCCTGGGATTAATGGGTTGGGTGGCTCAACCAACTTTGGCGTTACCTCCCCCAGATGACTTACCTGAAGAGGTGTTGAGAACCGAGATTATCACGGAGGCGCGATCGCCAATCGATGGGGAACCGCTTACCGCCGCCGAATACGCCCAACTTAAAGCTGAATTAGCACAACGAAAAACTCCCCCGCAACTCGATCCTCAGATCAGGCAAACTGTTTTTATGCTGCAACTGCTTGATCTCGTGCGGACAGTCACCCCATTTTAACGTTAATTAGCACAATACTGCCAAACTTGTCAACCAATTTTTCCGGGGCGGGTTTCACTCACATCCGCCCTTCTAGGAAAAACCGGGAAAATTTTTTACAGGTGGGTCATTCAAGACACCGGGTTGACAGTCCCCGCCCTAAAAGTGCGGGGATTCTTCGCTCACAGATCCGGCTTGCTGTCAAATTCCGTGTATGCTTGCCACAGATAGGATACCGAGAATAGGATGATGAAGAGTATTCTGTCAAAGTCTGTTTGTATCACGATTGTGGCAAACCGACAGGCTATAATGCTTGCCCATACCCCAATTTCCCCCAAATGTGTAGAAAAAATCAAAAAAGTATATAAATATTAAAATTATTTAACACCCATTTTCCATTCACTGAAGTAGATACCTCGATGTTTCCCATGATTGCCCCTGAACAGATTGACCGAATTGTCTGGAATCAACATCACGACCCCTTTGAGATACTCGGTCCGCACCGATTAGAACAGGATGGAAAGACCACCTGGGCAGTGCGGGTGTATTTCCCCAATGCTGACGCCGTGTGGGTTGTGCTACCAGAACAACGCCAAGACTATCCGATGCAATCAGTGCATCATCCCCACTTTTTTGAATGTCAGATCGATATCGAAGAACTAGCAAACTACCAGTTACGCCTCAAAGAAGGCGAACATGAGCGGGTGATCTATGATCCTTATGCCTTCCGTTCGCCGCGCTTAACCGAATTTGATCGGCATCTATTTGCCGAAGGGAATCATCATCGCATCTACGAGAAACTAGGAGCCCATCCCACGGAAATAGATGGGGTTCAGGGTGTCTACTTTGCCGTTTGGGCTCCGAATGCTCGCAACGCTTCGGTTTTAGGTGATTTTAACCACTGGGATGGGCGCAAGCACCAAATGCGGAAGGGTGACACAGGCATTTGGGAACTGTTTATCCCAGAAGTGGCAGTTGGCGACCATTACAAGTATGAAATCAAAAACTATGATGGGCATATTTACGAAAAATCTGACCCCTATGGTTTCCGCCAAGAAATCCGCCCCAAAACCGCCTCGATTGTTGCCGATCTCGATACCTATACTTGGAATGATCAAGACTGGATGGAGCAGCGCCGCCATACCGATACCCTAACTCAGCCAATTTCTATCTATGAAATGCATTTAGGCTCGTGGCTGCATGCATCTTCAGCCGAACCCGCCATTGGTGCGGATGGCAAGCCTGAACCCGTGGTTCTGGTGTCTGATCTCAAACCGGGAGCGCGATTTCTCACCTATCGGGAATTGGCAGATCGCTTAATTCCTTATGTTAAAGATTTGGGTTTTACCCATATTGAGTTACTCCCCGTCGCCGAGCATCCGTTTGATGGCTCTTGGGGTTATCAGGTAACCGGATACTATGCCTGCACCTCTCGCTATGGGACACCTGACGATTTCATGTATTTCGTGGATCAGTGTCATCAGAATGGGATTGGCGTGATTGTGGACTGGGTACCGGGTCATTTTCCCAAAGATGGTCACGGTTTGGCATTCTTTGATGGGACTCACCTGTATGAACATGCTGACCCCCGCAAGGGTGAACATAAAGAGTGGGGAACCTTAGTTTTCAACTATAACCGCAACGAAGTCCGTAACTTCCTGGTGTCCAACGCCCTGTTCTGGTTTGACAAATACCACATCGATGGAATTCGCGTGGATGCTGTCGCCTCGATGCTTTACCTGGACTATTGTCGTCAACCGGGAGAATGGGTGACGAACCAGTATGGGGGGAGGGAGAACATTGAAGCCGCCGATTTCCTGCGACAGGCGAATCATGTAATCTTTAGCTATTTTCCTGGTATCCTCTCCATTGCCGAAGAGTCAACGGATTGGCCCATGGTGTCTTGGCCCACCTACGTTGGCGGATTGGGCTTTAATTTGAAGTGGAACATGGGTTGGATGCACGACATGCTGGATTATTTCCACATGGACCCTTGGTTCCGCCAGTTCCACCAGAATAATATCACCTTCAGTATGTGGTATCACCATGCTGAAAACTACATGCTGGCGTTGTCTCACGATGAGATTGTGCATGGAAAGAGCAACATGCTGGGCAAAATGCCTGGGGATGAGTGGCAAAAGTTTGCCAATGTCCGTTGCTTATTTACCTATATGTTCACTCATCCCGGCAAGAAAACCCTGTTTATGAGCATGGAGTTCGGTCAGTGGAGTGAGTGGAATGTCTGGGGCGATTTAGAATGGCATTTACTACAATACGAACCCCATCAGCAGTTGAAGCTGTTTCTGAGTGACCTGAATCAAGTCTATCGACGAGAATCTGCTCTCTATACCCAAGATTATGCTGAAGCTGGGTTTGAATGGATTGATTGTAGTGACAATCGCCATAGTGTGGTGGCATTTATCCGCCGTGCTAAGGATTCTGAAGAGTTTGTGGTCACGGTTTGCAATTTCACACCTCAGCCCCATAGCCATTATCGAGTCGGGGTTCCAGAAATGGGCTTCTACACGGAACTGTTTAACAGTGATGCTCGCGAGTATGGTGGGAGTAATATGGGGAATTTGGGCGGTAAGTGGACCGATGAATGGTGGTTCCACAATCAACCCTATTCGTTGGACTTGTGTTTACCTCCCCTGGGTGTGTTAATTCTCAAGCTCAATCGGGAAAAGACAGCCGCCGCCCTGGGATCAGATCAGTCTTGATTGACGGAAAAATTGGGTTCAGGCTCCTCGGTTAAAATTCTCCCGTCATCAACATGACGGGAGATTGGTTGCACCATAACCAGGTTGCCCAAGGTAATTTAACCGAATAGAGGAAATCATTGGTTACAATGGTCTACATTAGTGGTTGTTGAGATGCTGATAGTTATAGAAAGCGTAGGTATCAAATAAGGCTGCCACAAAGCTACAGGTTAAGCCAATCACAGTCAGCCCTTCCACGGAACATCCGTTCCCAAAAATCGCCAGAAACTGTAACAAATCGTTTGCGCCTGTTTGACCAAGGGTTTCCAAGCCAGGAACCCAGCTCATAGTGCATAGAAAGGCAAACAATCCTAAGAAGAGGACAACGGGAGCAATAAAGCTGAGTAGGGCGGTTAAAGCGAGGGAACGAATCAATGTAGGTAGAGTAGTCATAAAATAATTAGCTCGTTATGGCAAGTGAGTGAACAGAAAGTTAGCGTTGCCGTTAATCGGCGCTCTGTATATCAGAATAGGCGCGATCGCCTCCAATAAACGAAATTGTCAGAAATCTTAAATCTTCATTAAGAATCTTGGTAAAACTCCGTAAAATTTACCAAGCAGACGACGAAAACTCAGTGTATATCGCCCTTTCGGGTGATGTCAATCCACTTCGATGTTGAGTACATCGGCGGGTATTTGGTTAATCAGATAACCACGGGATGGTTTTTGTTGGTCAAGGGATTGACAAGGGGGAGGAGAGGGGGTAGGAAACCAGACGTGATCAAATTCGTTCCAGAGGCGTTGTAACTGTAAATTAATCGCACTGTCGGCTAAAATGCCCATGACGACCTGATTGATACCCAGTAAGTCGCGTAAATCACCCCGGACATAAATTTTGCCACTCATTACCGCCGCATCCAATGTCACAAAACCCGTAATGATATCTCTCAAGGTTTCAGCATCGCTGCAAAAGTGAACAGGTTGGGGTTCCGCCAAGGATTCGATGTGAACTTGCAACCGCTCATCTCCCTGCGCCCAAAGTCGCAATTGAGTTCCATCTAGCTCGATTACA
The DNA here is from genome assembly GCF_046539235.1 of Coleofasciculus sp. Lineage (GTDB taxonomy): Bacteria > Cyanobacteriota > Cyanobacteriia > Cyanobacteriales > Coleofasciculaceae > Coleofasciculus. The sequence continues at coordinate 8,991 of NZ_JBKHHI010000021.1, read as the reverse complement.
GCCATTTTGCCAGAAACAGTCTGAACCAACCTCCGCCATGTCGAATTTCCTTGGCTACGCAGGATTTCTACAAGGCGATATAACCATTGTGCCAACTGTTCATTATTTGTCATTTGTTATTCGTCTTATGTTGATTGTTCATGGTTCATTGTTCATGGTTCATTGGTAATCCTCTTCCCCAGCTCCCAGACGCGCCATGGCACGTCTCTACATCACTCCCCCAGCTCCCAGTTACGAATAAGTTGGCATCGGCGGTAAATCTGGTGCTTCCTCAAGGTTGCTCATGTTATCCGCATCAACCTCACCTGTCGTCAAGAAGCGGAAGGTTTCCTGATACAAACTCTTCCAGAAACGATTCGTCATCCCCTGACTCACTTCCATCGGGTCTACCATAGGATGAGGTACAAGGTCACTGGCGGGATAGAGATAGTAGCAGTGTCCCTTGCCTTTCGCCCCTATTTGGTCAAAGAATCTCTGGTTGGTTTTCAGATCAGCCGCGTCTTCGTTCTCGGTTAATACCAAAAATGTCGGAATATTCTCTAAGGTTTCTCGGTTTTTATTACTACGAACAAAGGCGCCAAAGCGATTAGCAGCAGTTAAACAGCCCACTGGAAAACTAATATTTTGTTCCCAAGAAAATTCTCTCAAATCTAAGGGGCCAGTGAGGTTAATGTAACGCTCATTAACTTCATTAGACACTTCCAAAAGCGGAGCATAAGCCACCACCTTTTTAATCCGATCCGGTCGAGACGCCGCCAGACCTAGGGCAACGGCACCACCAACAGAGAGTCCCACCGTATAAATTGGTCCTGGCATCGCATCCAATTCTGCCAAACGTTCCTGTGCATCCGTCAAATACTTCATATGAGACGACATGAAATAGCGATCAAAATCCGGGTCATTGGGTCGCTCAATTGCCAATGCCATATCCAATAGCTGGGGTGCCATTTTGATGATCCGACCAATCAGCGCCATCTTCTGAAACGTTGTCAATCGTTGAAATTGCCCCTGGGATTTATTATCGCGATTAGACAAGAAAAGGTCTAAAACGGCATCTTTTCGGGCTTCTTCCCGTAGAGAATCACGAAATTCTGGCTTGAGGTCAACTTTGGGCCAATAACTATCGGGTGGTACAAATGCATGACCCGCCAAGGGAATTTGATAAATATTAAAACCATTGCGAAACAGGTAGTCACCCACCAAAAACATTTGCATCGGTTTAGCCGAAAAGCCATGAAAGATCATCACTGTCCCGCGAATTGATTCTCGCGGTTCATGCATCTGATAAAAGGGAGCAACGCCTTCACGTTTGTCTGGATGGGATATCCAAGAAATGTAGTAATTTTCAATCGCTTTTTTAGTTTGGGCGATTTGATCAGCTGTTGGAGTAATCATGGTGTTTGAGTTTGTTGTCATAACTATACCTTCTGCCTTGGAGCCTTGGATCATTGGAGTCTTCTGCTATACCTCACAAAAGATGTGACTCAACTTGCCTCGACTGATCCTTCGCTGCGCTCAAGGACATGGTTTTGAATGAACCAGAGAATTCTTTGATCGCGTATCGCAGTTTTCAATTTTTAGGGACTACATGAATTCATGTCACCCAGAGACAAGTTAGGAAAGCGTCTACATCTGTCCGTATTTATCTAACAGGGATTTAAATTTTTCCAGATTTGCAGGTCGGTAATCGAAAACTTTTTGCCAACGTTGTTTAACACTCTCATGCAGATCATCAAAGTCATCACTAACTTGGCGAATCTTGCGTCCAGTTTTGAACGTTAACTTACCAATAAGAGTCTGCGGTTCAGTGCTGAACTGGATAGTCGGGTTAGGATAGACGCCATATTTCTGGACATCATATTCGATAACCGTTGGATCAAGTTCCAGCCCAAGACGCTGTTGTTGGCGCAGTTGTTCAATGGAGTCAATCATCCACTGCAACGCTCCATCCGATAAACCACTCTGTTTCAGATTCCCACCGCCAACTGAGCCATGAACGCCTGGAAACCAGACTTGACGCAGGAATTGATCCACCGGCTGACCCTTATATTCGCTTTTGCGGCTTATCTGCATGGGTGTGACATCGAAAACCTCACGTTGCTCATCAATAGCAACAGCGTGTAGCGCATTCTTAATAATAGGACTCAATGAGGTATCGTGGAAGGCGTATTTTTGATTAATTTTTCGGTCGAAGGAGAGAAAAGCTGATAAATTAGGTATGCCAAGGGCACCGACTGTATCCCAACAGGCAAGAAGCGTAATTGGAACTTGCTCGGCGTTATTGTCTTGGCGGAATTGTTCCATTTTATAGGAATCGGGTTTATCTTCACTCTTACGGGAGCGATAGTTCTCGTAAGCTTCAGGAGCTTTGCGAATCTTTTGTCGCGGTAATAGTCCTGAGTTAAAGATCATTCCGGCTAAACTGCGAACCGTATAAGCACCGCGACTGAATCCAAACAAATAAATTTCATCGCCGGGTTCATAGTTTAAGCAAAGAAAACGATAACAATCTTCTATATTTCGATCAATACCTTTGCCAAAAGCTCCACCAAAAATCTTAGCAAATGGGTTCTCTGTACCTACTCCCTCATCATAAAAAACGATTTGGGGAATAGTTTGACTACACGTTGCTTTAACTGCTTGAGCAATCTTAACCACATTCGTCGGATAAGGACTCGTTAGTTTTTGCCAGGTTCCGTCACAACAAACAACCAGACGCTTCATTGATGATTTCTACTCCTAAAAAAACTGAATTGGCATAAACAGTAGATTCTCCCTTGGCTATAGTTGCTGATTTAAAGATCTAAAATGAACCAGGTTAGGGCAACTGAAGCAATCAGTAAGCCGACTAACAGTAAATTCCCCAGTAATGATGGGGGTTGGCGAATGTGTTTTTGTTTGACGAATAAAGACACTCCCCCTTGATTATCTGCAAGGAGATCATCACTGATAAAAAAGCTGATATCACTGCCAACTTTTAGTGTAAATGAAGTGTTTTTGGCTTTAGATAGGGCGAGTTCTGATGTTGCATATATACCTGTCGTGGGTACGCTAATTATAAACTCACTAGATGTTATGTAGTATTCATTAAGCCATCCGGTTGTACAATTCTCGCCATTTTCATCACATTCATAGACAAAATTCCAACGACTCCAGGCATCATACATCCCGCCTTGAGATTGACCAATAAACTGAACCTCATAAGTGCCGGATCTAAAATATTTTATGACGGGGTTATTTTTGTTGTTAACCCGCGCATCAATATTGATAATTGTCACATCACGAGAATGAGTCAAAACTGATTGCTCAGATTCAGCTTTAATAGTCATAGTTACCTCTACGATAAGTTCGGCAAATAATTGCTTTAAAAGGTAGTTCAGAATCGCCACTTCCGCATGTCCACGCGGAGTAACAACCTATTACAGCTTCAACTAATGGGTTGCTAACCTTCAAGCTTCTATAATGTCTGATATGTTAGCCTTAAGCCAACCTTCGTTTGTTTTTCTTAATAAAACAATTTGAATCAGTTATGCAACTGTATCTATTGGGTATGAGTAGCGAGCAAGAGGCAAAGCCTGCGGCATGGCTTCGCTAAACGCACTACAACTAGGATGAGAGCCATTCTTGACATTAAGGTTTAAAGACTGAACCGCTTATTCTTCCCCAACTCCCCTGAGCCAGGGGAGGAGGTAGAGTTTCACGTTTACGATGGAAATGCGATATAAGCACTACCCGCATAAGGGCGCCCTTGAGCATCTGCATTATGCGCCCCTGTGATCACGACTCCATCACTCAGAGCAACGGTATACCCAAACCCGTCTTTTGGTTGCACCTCTGGGGAGTATAATTTCTGTTTTTGCTGCCATGTTCCCTGATTGAGTTGGAAAATGTAGGCGCTTCCGGCATCAGAAGTACCCACGACAGCCACTTGTCCCTGAATCGCAACCGAACAGCCGAAGCCATTTTGACGCTGTAAGTCAGTCGGTTGCAGCTTCTGCTTTTGTTGCCACACCCCGTTTTCATGTTGGAAAATATAGGCAGCGCCAGTATCGGGATAGCTTTGGGCATCGACGCCATAAGCACCGATAATCGCGACTTCGCCAGTGAGCGCGATCGCATTACCAAAATTATCCCCATACTGTAAGTCATCCGGTTGCAGTTTCTGTTTTTGTTGCCACACCCCCTTTTCTAACTGGAAAATATAGGCACTCCCGGCAAATTGACAGCTATTTGCTTGGGCAAGACGCGCCCCAATGATCGCCGTGTTTCCACTAATCGCCACTGCACCGCCAAACCCATCCCCGCGATGTAAGTCAGCAGGTTGCAGCTTCTGTTTTTGTTGCCACACCCCGTTTTCTAACTGGAAAATATAGGCACTCCCAGCTTGAGGACGACTTTCGGCGTCTACGGTATAAGCACCAACGATCGCCATGTTGTCACCAATCGCCACAGAACTCCCAAAACAGTCATTTTCCTGTAAATCGACGGGTTGAAGTTGCTGTGTTTCCCTCCACACCCCGTTTTCCCGTTGGAAAATATAGGCACTCCCGGCATTGGGGCAATCAGGGGCATCGGTAAAATAGGCACCGACAATTGCTAGATTTCCCTGAATCGCCACTGCATTGCCAAAGACATCTTGACGCCCAAACCCCGATGGTTGGAGTTTCTGTGTTTCCATCCACACACCGTTGTGGTGTTGGAAAATATAGGCACTGCCCACAGCCGGACAACCATTAACTTGAGCCAAACGCGCCCCAATAATCGCGGTATCTCCACTCATGGCAATAGCGCTGCCAAAGATCCCTTTTTCGGGTAAATCTGGGGGTTGTAGCTTTTGTTTAGGCTGCCAGGTTGGGCAGGGTATGACTAAAGGCATCCAGGCTTTGACGGAGGTGAACCCAGAATTATTCAGATTTTCAATCACGGCATCCGGAGAAGCGCCTTTATATCCGACAATTGACCAAGCACCCCGAAATTGCAACCCATCAATCAGACGGCTACCGATCGCGCGACAGGCTTGTTTGGCAGCTTGGGAGAGATTGACAAAGGCATCATCTTTAAGTGCGATCGCGACAATCTTCCCTTCGGGTATCGCTTCAATCTGTTGGGCAAAGACATCAGCAACAGAGGCATCCGCAAACAAGTCAAACGAACCACTCGACAGGGGCTTGCCAGTAGCAGGTTCAAACACCACCACATTTAACCCCCGCTGATATCCTCCCGGAATCGGGATCACAGATCCATTGTGGCTAATATGAGTTAAAACGCCGTACTCTCCACCCCCTGATATCGCCGAAATTGTCGCCGTATTTGTGAAAATTGAGGGTAGTGTAAAGGAACGAGAACAGGTGACGCCATACTCATCCGATAACGCTTCAGTCGCCGTTCCCGGTGTCGCTCCCTTTTGACCAATCATCGCCCAAGAACTGCGAAATTGTAGATAATAAACCCAATAAGCACCTAAAGCAGCACAGGCATTTTTCGCCCGTTCATCCAGATAGACACTCGCCTCATCTTGCAGCGCGATTGCCACAATTCGACCAACAGGCAGACTCTCCATCCATTCCGCAAACGCGATCGCACAACTGGGATCACCAAAGGTATCAAAGGTGGCGCCACCTAGCTTTTGACCCGTTACTTCATGGATAACCGCCACATTCAGTCCCCGATTGTACGGGTTAAACCCGAATTCTTCGTCATTGACAGTAATCCGAGCCGAATTTTCCTGGTTATAAGCCGCCGACTGCACTGTGATCTGGAGATGGGCTTCGTTATGGTTCATGCTTTCCTGTTTCCTTCACCCGCATCTGAAAAGTTGGTCATTCGTCATTTGTCATTTGTCATTCGTCATTTGTCAAGTCGGGGCGGGTTTATTTACATTTGGATGTAACCGAAAAGATAGTCGTGAAACCCGCCCCTACACAATTTGCCCAAGCTCCCAGACGTTCCACCGGAACATCTCTACTACGCCTTCTGCTTAAGCGCCTCCAACACAGTGGGGGGAACTTCTAAATAGGTGTAGGAATTGTTACGATCCCTTGACATGTTCATAAAAATTCATATTACTTGAGAAGATACCATAACCAACAGATAATGTTTGAGTTGACTCATAACCCTCTCATCTGCGTATTTAACGTGATGATAATTGTAGAAGCGCTCGCATCGCTTACTACGAACAAACTAATGAACATATTCGCCATAGGCAAACCCCCTAGCCTGTATCGTTTCCCCTTGCAGCACGAGAGTCACGTCAACCGCACCCGTCACTTCATCAATAAAGGTATATTGGCGATTCTGATTATCGGGTACAATTAACTCACTCGTGGCATCAAATGCCATAGTTAGTGACAATTGATCCTGGTCATCAGCCGCTTGAACCTGCAACCGTTGGGGCATACTCACCGTGCGATCGCCAAACAGGGACGCCATAATTCCAGGTAGACGTAACGGTAAACTGGCAGAAGCAGACCAATCCCAATCAATTTGTAACGTAGAACCCAAAAACACCTTCCGCAAACGAGTGCCGGAATAGATAAAAATATAGGGTAAACCACTAACCGAATGGTCTTTATTCGTGCGTTTATCCAATACGAGGGTGAACGATCTGCCCTTTTTGTCCGTAACATAAGCGACAAACCATTCCCAACCAATATCCTCGCCCCAGCGAAACCGACCAAAATTGCGATCGTGATAGCAAAACCAGTCGTGATCAATGGCAAAGGATCGCCCACAAACGGATAGTTCTCCCGAAACCTTTAATCCTGGGATTAACCCCCAACCAATAAAACCACTACCGAATGGTGCATCTTCAGTTACTAATAGGGGCATCGCTTCAGCTTGTCCTCGAACGTTGACAGAAAGCTGCGCCCTCTCATCGTGAACTTGAACCGATGAGTTCATGCCATTGATTTCTAGAGTAATCCCCCTACCTTGTAGACGTAAGGGATGACGACATACCATGTCAGCTTGCCATTCCAAGCTAAAGGTTGTGCCAAAGGTTGCTACTGAGATGTCAGATTCCAGTTCTGGAGTAATTTGGGCGGAGGGCAAATTAACAATAAAGCTAACTTGCATCTGCCCCTGTTCCGGTTTGCCAATTAAAGTAGCGTTGACGAGTAGGCGAATTCCCGTTTTCAGATCCAGCAAAATAAAATGATACCAATCCTTCCAATCTAGGGGTAAGCTGGGATCTTCTAAGGGAATGCGTAGGGCTTCGACACGGTTAAGGAGAACTTGTTCGTTGACATTCATCGTCCCAAAGAACCTCCTTCATTGAGAACATCATTGAATATGACAGGGGAAGTTGGAGTAGGCGTGAGAGGGGGTGGGGCTTGATCCGCGATCGCATGCACCCAATCCGCCATCTTTGGTGACACCTGAATCAGTCCCAACAGAATCCCCACAAACCAACGCTGGGCATCCATTCCCAATTCGGAGACGAAAGTTTTTGTCGCTGCATTGGATACAGAAACGGGGTTGTCCATCCCTTTAACGTTTAAGGCATTGGCAACTAATGTCCACAACCATCGTTCGCCGACATGAAGTAATCCCCCTTGTCCCATCTGCACCCCCAGAGAGGAATGATACGCCGCCGCCGCCGATTGACTGATGACTAGCCATCGGGGGGCTTGGGCTGAAGCAAAGGCGAGGACACCATTCTTAAAGAAACGGGTACGGCTAAGTTGATTAAGTAATTGGCTACCGGATTCCGTGCGGCTATAGGTATCACCTTGTTGGGCTAGCAGAATCAGGAGTTCCACCACCAACCAACGCCCCGGAAGCGCATCCAGTCCAGGTAATCCGGTGGTTAAACTGTAGCTGGCTTGGGCAGCGATGGTATTATCAACAACAGGTAGAGTGGATTCGTGAGTCGCGATCGCCCGAAAACAATTTGCCATTCTAGGTGACACCTGGGCAAGTCCCAAAATCAGTCCCGCAAACCATTGTTCAGGGTTTTGAGTATTGAGGATTGATCCTTCACTTCGCTGATATGAAACCGGGTTTGTCGGGGCGGGTTTAGGGACTTTCTTGTCGCTATTAATAGTAACGTTTGAGCAAAACCCGCCCTTATTCAATTCTGAGTTAACTCCCCTACCTCCCCCATCTCCCAGTTCAATATCAGTTTGGGCTAAATCAAATAACCATTCCTCCCAAATGGAAAGCAGATGTCGTTGTCCAATTTGGGCGGCGAGGATAGTATTCGCCATGGATAGACTACTTGTTATCCAAGCCGGAACTTGGGCAGAGGAAAAGGCATAAACGCCATTTTTAAAGAACTGGGTGCGACTCAGTTGGGTAAGGAGTTCATTCCCTTGGGGCGTCTGGGCATAATTGGTTCCATGTTGGCACAGCCGTGTTAGCAGTTCTGCGATCAACCAACGGGCAGGAATTTTATCCAAATCTATTAACCCCGACATCAGACCAAAGATTCCGGCGGTACTGGGTTCAGCCGTTCCTAAGTAGTTTTCCTTGCTGTCTCTCGGTGGCGGAAAGGTGACCATTAAGGGATGGATTACGGGAGTGCTGTTGCTAGTTTCTGTTGGTTCTAATATTTCCAATTGGATGGGAATAGCGTCTTCTAGCCAACCGGGAAATCTTAACCAGGTTTTCAGGCTTGTCCCACTCGGCAAATAGTCGGGAACTGGAACCGTTAATTGACAGGTAGATTCATACTCTGGAAACAAATAAACATAAGGCGGTTCTAAACGACTCACCATGGGCAAAATCTCACTGCTATTAAGTAGCCAATCATCTAGAGTCGGACGTAGAAGTACGGCTTCCTGAAGTTGATTCCGGATCAATAGCTGGAGAACCAAGTCTGTACCGGAATGGAGTTGTAACGTTACTTGGGGCAGGACAAGGTTTTTTTTTAATCGCTGACTCATTTAACACCTAGTCGGATGGCGTTTTACTTCGTCTATTTTAATCCTTTGGTCTCCCCCTTAAAAAGCAGGGCTAATTCATTGTGATGAGAGAAAATTAGGACGACCA